>JALYUA010000241.1 GCA_030854005.1 Acidobacteriota bacterium | reverse complement strand
GCGATGGACGGTGTGCTCTGACGCTTCCGGCGAAGGGCCCGCTGGAAGCGCGAGCGCGTCGATCTGCTCGGCGGCGAGCACCAGGGCGGCGGACTCGAGAAACGCAGCAGAGACGCCGGGCAGCCGGCGCGGGGCGAAGAACCACGGCGATGATCCGGGCGCGCACGACCCGGAGGCGGCCTCCTTCGCCTCCGTCGTCCACGCGATCGCCCCCGAGTCCGCGTACCCGACCCCCCGAACCTCGGTGAGGGTCTGCGCGGCGCACCAGGCGGCGGCGTCCTCCCGCGTCACGGGCGCCGCTCCTCCAACGCGGACGCGCAGCTCGACGAACGGTTTTCCGGCGGGCGCGGCGGGAGTTGCCCCATACCGGACGACGCCCGGCCGCCCGCGCAGGCGCCGGTAGGCGGCGTGAATTCCGGGAAACCGCGAGAAGACGGCCCGCGCGACGCGCTGCGCAGCCGGCCACTCGGTGAGGCCAGTCACCCGGCTAGGCCGATCGCGGTCTCAGGTGCGCGAGGATGTCCCGGCCGTCGTGTCCCGTCTGGCCGGGCAGCGGCAGCTCCGTGTCCATTCCGATCACGTCGAAGCCCGCCATCGACGCCATCGCCCGCACGACCTCGGGGGCCGAGTAATAGATGTGGCCGTGCCGGCCCGGGTCCGCGAACCCGAATCGCCACGTGCCCTGGTCGAACTGCTGCCGGAAGTGAAGCTGCCCACCCGGCGAAAGGATGTTGATCTGGTGGAGAAGGAAGACCCCGCCCGGCTTCAGAATCCGTTTCGCGTCGAGCAGGTAGCTGAAGACGACCTGGGGCTCGACATGAAGAAGAACGTCGTAGGAGAAGATGAAGTCGACGGATCTTGCGGGGATCGCGCCGAAATCGAACCCCGAGAGCTTGCGGTACTCGACGTCTTTGCCCTCTCCCACGGCGGCGCGCGTGCCTTCGAGCATCTCCGATGAAATGTCCGTGCAGATCAGACGGCAGCGACCCGCGAGCATCCGGCTCCACTTGCCGCCTCCGCAGCCGAGCTCCACGACGACGGCGTCGGGCTTCAGGAAGGGCTCCACCCCGCGACGAAAGACCTCCTTCCACTGCTCGGCACTGCCCCACTCCTCCCCGAGGACCTTGTGGGAATCGTTGACGTCCTGCCGGTTGCGCCAGTTTCTGGCGTAGTCGGACCAGCTGTCTTCGAGCCCGGCGACCGAGCTCTTCTTCGGATCCGGGACGGGCCGTTCCGAGGGCGCGAAAGGGACTTCCCCCACCGAAGCGGGAGGCTCCTGGCCTCGAAAGAACGGGAGTTTCATCGCGCCTCCTTCGTCGTGAATCCGAGCCCGCCGGCCGCCACCGCCGCCGGGCTCAAAGTTTCCGTTTCCATGATCGCGAGAAGCGCCTGCAGGTCGGCGCGGGGGATCGGCATGCGCCGGCTCTGGAGCTGTTCCGAGAACCGGCGGCAGGCGGGCCCCACGAGCTGGAGGAACAAACGCGCGCACAGCCTCTTCGACGGCAGGCCGGGGTAGGAGGCCTCCGAGAGACCCTTCACGTACGCGTAGCGGAAGACGGCCAGGAGGAGATCGTCGAGAAGGGACGCGTCGGGCGCGTCCTCGAAGAATCCCGCCAGGCGGAGCACGCGCTCCTCCCATGCGGACAGCGCCCCTGCGACGGCTTCGATGCGCGCGCGATTGGCGGGGGAATCTCGAAGCATTTCAAGGCGCGCCCATTCTAGCTCCGGCGTGCCGAACCACTTCCGCAGCTCCGGCCGTTTCTCATAGAAGAGCCGCGCCATCGCGCCGCACCCGACCTGCCGCCGGAAGAAAGAGCGGACGTCGTAGTGGTGGTAGTGAGCTCCGAGGGGGCGCGCGTCGTAGAGGATCCGCATGCCGTGGAGAGAGAGACGGTAGGCGAGCTCGATGTCCTCGAAGGCGGCTTTCTGAAATTCGGTGCTGAAGTACGTGGGCTCGCAGTCGAGCAGAGCGCGCTTCAAGGAGATGTTGGAAGTGTAGAAGTGGCGGAAGTCGTACTCCTCGCCGGATCGCAGGTACTGGTAACTGAACTGCTCCGCGCCGGCGCCGTCGATGTGTCTCATCGTCGCGGTCAGCCGCAGATCCGAAGGCCACACGGAAAGGCCCAGAACGACGAGCTCGCGCTCGGGGCGCCGCGCGTGCGCCTCGAGATGCCGCCGGACGAACGACACGTCCGGCACGATGTCGTCCCCGGTGAAGAGGACCAGCGGCGCGGACGAAAGGCGGATCGCGGAATTTCTCGCGCGCGCCGGGCCGCCGTTGCGCTGGCTCGCGAAAGCCATCGCGTAGCGCTCCGGTCTCCATTCCCGGAGAAACCCCGCGGTGCCGTCGGACGATCCGTCATCGACGACGACGACCTCGAACTTCCCGCCGGAGAGGTCCTGCCGGTCATAGGCGCGCAGGACGCGTTCGAGCAGGCCGACGCGGTTGAAGGTCGGGATCAGGACGGAGAGAATCGAGGCGCCGCTCATTTCGCCCGGCTCGTGCTTCGCGCTTGCGTCTCGCCCACGAGCTGGGCGGCGAGCTCGCGCGCGGCGTCAGCGGCCGGAGGGAGCGCGCCCAGAAAGCCTTCGAAAGCGGCTGCCGCGGCGAGCCGCCGCTCCGGGGTGCCGAGAAACCGCAGCGCCGCCTCGAACCCGGCGGCCTGGCCGGCCGCGACGGGGGGAGTCCCCGCACCGGCCGGCGCAATGCCCTCTCCGAGTTCCGAAAGGGCCGGCGAGACCACCGGGATGCCGTTCGCGAGCGCTTCGACGGCGATTCCCGGCCAGGACAGGCGTTCCGCCGTCGTGCACAGGACGTCCGCCGCAGCGAGGACGGACGCGACGGTCTCCTCTCTGCCCGACCGGCGCACGTTCGTCAGGCCCATGTTGTCGATGAGCGCGTCGACATCCGCGGCGAGAGGGCCGTCTCCGGCAAGGTGGAACCGGAACCCGTCGTCGCCTCGGAACCGGCGCGCGATCGCGAGGAAGTCTTCCGGCCTCTGTGCCGGGACCAGATCGCCGATCCACGCCACCGTCGTCATGGCGGGCTGATCCCCCGGTTTCAGACTCGGAGTCGAGCTCCGCGCCGGGAGGCCCCGCGGAAGCCGGCGGATTTTCGCGGCCGAGTTTCCGATGCGTGCGAGCTCCTCCTGCTGCCCCGGGCCCTGAGCCAGGATCAGGTCCGCGACCTCGAGGATCGGTCGCGGATCGTCGTCGGAGTCGGACGGCGGCGCGACGACGAGGCGAAGAGCCGGGAATTCCTCCCGGAGGTGGCGAGCCGCCTCTCGGAACCAGGCCGACTCTTCGACCTGCACGACCGCGGCGACTTCGTAACAGCGCAGAAGGTGGGAGACGGCGGAGAAGAAGAGCTCTCGGGGCAGGACGTCGCCGAGCGAATAGACGTGAGGCGTCGTTTCGCGGAAACGGTCGAGAGCGATGGCGAGCGCCGGCGCCACCGGCGCGCACGACGCGACGAGCACCCGCAGTCCCGGTGCCCCCGCCAGAAGCGAGCGAATCTCCTCCTCCGCTCGCGAGCCGGGCGAATCGGAAAGGAGGAGCAGAACGGAGGGGCGAGGGTCGGGAGTACGGACCGATGACAGGACGCGGTCGACCGCGGCAATTTCGTGGCGGATCCGGCCCGTGGCCGGCGCGGCGGCCGGGATCCAGTACAGGTCCAGGCGCCGCAGCGACTCCGGCAGGGCCGGCAGGTCGAGAGCCGGAGCGAGGGGCGCGCCCGCGAACGTTCCGACGGCCTCCTTCCCCGCGACGGGCGCGTGGCCGTCGGAGAGCGATTGCGCCAGCGCCTCGGGGTCGATCCCCTCGAGGCTCCAGACCTGCCGCTTCGCGATGAGAAAGGA
>JALYUA010000220.1 GCA_030854005.1 Acidobacteriota bacterium | reverse complement strand
GAACGCTACCGCGCGACCGAGCAGCGGAAGATCAAGTACCTGATCGTCGAGCGCGGAAAGATCCGCGGCAAGACGGTCGTGGCGGAGCCGGAGCTGCGCGCCGATTACGAGAGCCGGAAGGGCAGTTTCTCGGTTCCCGAGCAGGTCGTCGCGGCGCACATCCTCGTCAAGACGGATCCCGCCGCCGCCGGTGCCGGGGACGCGGCGGCGCGCGAGAAGGCGGACAAGCTCGTCGAGCGGGCGAAGAAGGGCGAGGACTTCGCGAAGCTCGCCAACGAAAACACCGACGACCCTTCGGGCAAGGGATCCGGCGGGCAGCTCCCCCCGTTCGCGAAGGGCCAGATGGTTCCGGAGTTCGAGGAAGCGGCCTTCGCCATGGCACCCGGCGAGGTTCGCGGCCCCATCAAGACGCAGTTCGGGTACCACGTCATCAAGCTGGTCTCCAGGACACCGGCTCACACGCGGACGTTCGAAGAGATGCGCTCGCAGATCGCTTCGGAGCTGACCGAAAAGAGGGTCGAAGCGGAGACCGACCGGCGCGCTCGGGCCCTCGCCGATCGCGTCAAGGGGATGTCGAGAACGTCCGACGACGAGCTCCGGAAGCTTCAGGACGACGTCGTTAAATACGAGACGAGCGAGTGGATCTCCAAGGGAGAGCCCATCACCGGGCTGGGAGCGAACCCGCGCGCGAACGACGAGGCGTGGTCCCTGAAGGTGGGACAGATCTCCAAAGATCCCGTGACGACGCCACGCGGGCCGGCCCTGATCCGGCCTTCGGAGGAGCGCCCGGCGGGGATCCCGGCTTTCGAAGAGCTGAAGGGCCGCCTGATCCAGGACTTCCTGGCGGACCGGCGCGAACGCGAGGCGCAGGAGAAGCTCGCCCCGGCGGCGAAGGAGCTCGGCTCCGGCACGACGCTCGCCGCGCTCGCCGCGCGTTACGAGACGGAGGTCAAGACCACGCCCGAGTTCGGTCCCGGCGGTACGATTCCGGAGATCGGAAACGCTCCGGCGCTCGCCACGGCGGTGTTCCAGACGGCCAAGGGCCAAGCCGGCCCGCCGGTCTCGGTCCCGGGCGGTTTCGTCCTGTTCCGGGTGCTGACGCGCTCGGCCTCCGAGCCCGCGCAGCTCGCGGCGCAGCGCGACGAGATTCTCGAAACGCTGCGGTCGCGCGAGGCGGAGAGGCTTCTGCGGTCCTACCTCCTTCAGCTCCGCGCCGAGCGAAAAGTGGAAGTGAACGACGAGATCCTGAAGACGTTTTTGCCGGAGCCCGGAGCCGCCAGAAGGGGCTGACGCCGGCAGGAAGGCAGAATGAAGAAGCGCCGGCCCCTCGGCCTCGACACCCGCGCGGTTCACGCGGGCAAGATCTCCGACCCTTCCGGCGCGCTCGCGGATCCGATCTTCCAGACGGCGCCGTTCTCCTTCTCGGGAACCGACGCCCTGGAGAAGGCGGCCACCGGCCAACCGCCCGACGCCTTCTACACCCGGGAGGGGAACCCGAACTGGTCCGCGGCGGAAAAGAAGCTCGCTCTTCTCGAGGGCGCCGAGGACGCCGCGCTCTTCGGCTCCGGCATGGGAGCGATCTCGACCGCCTTCCTGGCGCACTTGAAGTCCGGCGATCATGTCATCGCCACCGAAGACCTCTACGGCGGCGCGATCCGTCTTTTCCGCGAAGTCCTCGAGCCCATCGGCGTCTCCTTCACCCTCGTGAAGACGGAGCCTCGTCCGAAGGTGGAAGAGGCGATCCGCGAGAACACCCGGTGGATCTATGTCGAATCGCCGACGAACCCGCTCGTGAAGATCGTGGACCTCGAGTTCGTCGGAGAGATCGCCCGCCGGCGCCATCTCACAGCGGTGATCGACGGGACGTTCGCCTCTCCGATCCTCCAGCGCCCGATCGAGCTCGGTTTCGACCTCGTCCTTCATTCCGCGACGAAGTACTTGAACGGCCACGCGGACGTCACGGCCGGCTTCGCCGCCGGTTCCCGGAAGATGCTCGAGCCCATCCGGTCCCGCCGGACACGCATCGGCGCGATCCTGGACCCCCACGCCGCGTTTCTGCTGGCCCGGGGGATGAAGACCGTCGGACTCCGCGTGAGGGCGCAGTCCGAAAACGCGCTGCTGCTCGCCGGATTCCTGTCGAAGTCCGCCTCGGTCGAGCGCGTCCACTACCCCGGCCTGCCGTCTCACGAGGGCCACGAGGCGGCGCGGCGCCAGATGGCGGCCTTCGGCGCGATGCTCGCGTTCGACGTCCGCGGGGGGCTCCCGGCGGCGCAGGCGTTTCTTTCCCGCCTGCGGCTCGTGACTCTCGCCACGTCGCTCGGTTCCGTCGAGACCACCGCGGATCTGCCCTGGCTGACGTCTCACCGCGCCGTGGCGCCCGAGAAGAAGCGGGAGCTCGGAATCGAGGAGGGCACCATCCGGCTCTCCGTCGGGATCGAGGACATCGACGATCTCTGCGACGACCTCGAGGAAGCGCTGGGATAGAGCTGTCAGCTTTCAGCTCTCAGCCGCTGGCCGCCAGGACGAGACTGAGAACTGACAACGGATAACTCTTACAATCCCCTCCCATGATCGGCCGTCTCACCGGGCGACTCGCGGAGAAGACGCCCGACCAGCTGCTCTTGGACGTCGGGGGCGTGGGATACCTGGTGCACATCCCCCTCTCGACCTTCTACGAGCTGCCCGAGCCCGAGAGCCCGACCTCCCTCTTCATCCATACGCACGTGCGCGAAGACACCTTCGCGCTCTACGGCTTTCTGTCATCGCGCGAGCGCGCGCTGTTTCTTCTCCTGCTGACCGTCAACGGGATCGGCCCGCGGGTCGCCCTGACCGTCCTCTCCGGGATGCCCCCTTCGGAGCTCGTCGCGGCGCTCCGCGCGCAGGACGTACGCAAGCTGATGGGCGTCCCCGGGGTCGGGAAGAAGACGGCCGAGCGCATGGTCCTGGAGCTGGCGGAGAAGGCGCAGAAATTCTCAGAGCCGGTGGCTGCCGGAACGCCTCCGTCGGTCGCCGCGGACGACGTCATCTCCGCTCTCGTGAACCTGGGATACCGGAAGGCCGACGCCGAGCGCGTCGTCGACGGCATCGCCCGCGTGGGGGCGCCCTCGGATTTCGGGGACTATCTCAAGGCGGCGCTGAAGAAACTGACGGGGGGATAGGAAGCTGTCAGCTGTCAGCTCTCAGCCGTCGGCTCGCGGGGAAGGAGGATACTCCCACCCCCGCCACCGCACGAGGGATAGCCTCCTGAAGCAACGCTCAACGTTCAACGCTTAACTTCCCCAATGTCCGACGACAAAGACGTGCTCGCTGGGACCGCTCTCGACGACGACATCGCCGTCGAGCCGAAGCTGCGCCCGCAGTGGCTGGCCGAGTACATCGGGCAGAAGAAAGTTCGCGACAACCTCGGCGTTTTTCTCCAGGCGGCCAAAGGGCGGGGGGATCCTCTCGATCACGTGCTGCTGACGGGCCCTCCGGGGCTCGGCAAGACGACCCTCGCGCACATCGTCGCCCGCGAGATGGGAGCGGGCCTGCGGGTCACGTCGGGCCCGATGATCACCCGCGCCGGCGATCTCGCCGGAATCCTGAAGAACCTCCAGGCGAAGGACGTCCTGTTCGTCGACGAGATCCACCGCTTGAACCCGGCGGTGGAGGAAATCCTTTATCCCGCGATGGAGGACTTCCGGCTCGACATCCTGATCGGCGAGGGACCGATGGCGAGGACGATGAAGATCGACCTGCCGGCGTTCACCCTGATCGGGGCGACCACGCGCCCGGGCCTTCTCTCGCAGCCCCTTCACGCCCGCTTCGGGATTGCGCTGCGCCTCGATTTCTACGACGTCGACTCCCTCGCCCTGATCATCGACCGCTCGGCCCAGATCCTCGGCATCCGGATCTCCGACGAGGCGGCCCGGGAGATCGCGGGCCGCAGTCGCGGGACCCCCCGCATCGCGAACCGGCTTCTCCGAAGGCTGCGTGATTTCGCCGAGGTGGCCGGCAAGTCCTCCATCGATCTCGATACCGCGAGGCAGGCCCTCGCCCGGCTGGAAGTGGACGAGCACGGCTTCGACGAGGTCGATCGGAAAATCCTCTCCACCATCATCGAGAAATTCGGCGGCGGCCCCGTCGGAATCGGCTCGATCGCCGCGTCGATCGGCGAGGATCGGGGGACTCTCGAGGACCTCTACGAGCCGTACCTCATCCAGGCGGGATTTCTCCAGCGCACGCCGCGCGGCCGGGTGGCGTCCGCGAGCGCGTACCGCCATCTCGGCATCACCGCGCCCGTCCGCGACGGATCTCTTTTCTAAGACGCCGCCCCGCATGGACGCCGGCGACTGTCGATTGGCCCCGGCCGTGCAGAGCCGCGGGCGTGCCCGCCCGCCCTTCGCCCTTCGCCGCTCGCCGTTCGCCCGCGACTCGTGAGTTCCATGTCGCGCCGGGAGCGGCCGCCGGCATGAAGCGCGGGGTCCTCATCTACAACCCGACCGCGGGCCAGAGGGACCGGCGCGCCCGCATGTCGCGGCTGATCGAGGAGATGCGGCCGCGCGGCGTCGAGCTCGTGAACGCGCCCACGGAGGGTCCGCGCCACGCCACCGAGATCGTCCGGGACTTCGTCCGGCGGGGGGTCGACCTCGTGGCGGCGTGCGGAGGCGACGGCACGATCTCGGAGGCCGCGTGGGGGCTCTCCGGCTCGCAGATCCCGCTCGCCGTTCTTCCCGGAGGAACCTCCAATGTGCTCGCCCGCGAGCTCTCGATCCCCCTCTCGATCGACCGCGCCCAGGAGCTCCTGCTCTCCGGAATTCCCCGCGCCGTGCGCCTCCTCACGGCAAACGACCGGCCGTTTCTTCTCTGGGCGGGTGCCGGACTGGACGCGCGGATCATGGGCCGAATGAGCCCGCTCCTGAAGCGCTGGTTCGGCCGCGCGGGGATCTTCTGTACGGTCGCGCCGGAGTTCTTCCGGTACGAATTTCCGCGGCTGGAGGTCGTCGTCGACGGCGTCGCACACGACGCCACGTTCGCGGTGATCTGTCACGCGTCGCGCTATGCGGGCGAATGGATCATCGCGCCCGACGCCTCTCTCGAAGCCGAGGAAATGGACGCGATGCTCTTTTCGGGCCGAGACCGCTGGAAGTTTTTCTCGCTCTTCCAGCGGATGGAACGCGGAAAATCCCGTCATCTCGAAGACGGGATCGCCCGCACCGTCCGCGGCCGGACCATCGAGATCCGGTCGCTCGAGTCCTACCCGGTGGAGGTCCAGGTGGACGGGGACTGCGTGCTCGAGACGCCCATCGTGTGCCGGGCCTCGGAGCACGAGGTCTCGATCCTGGTGCCGGCCGGCTGAAAGCTGACAGCTGACAGCCGACAGCAAAGAGCTATTTCTTCCTCACCGCTTTTTCGACGTCCGCGATCTCCCGGGGGGCTCCGCACGACAAGCACTCGGATCCCGTCGCGGTGACGGCGAGCGTGTCCTCGATGCGGACACCGATGTTCCACCACTTGCGGTCCACCCCCGCCATGTTCGCCGGGATGTAGATGCCGGGCTCGATCGTCAGGACCATGCCGGGAGCGAGCACGCGGGACGCGGACCCCACCCGGTAACGGGCCGGATCGTGAACGTCCATGCCGACCCAGTGAGAGATCCCGTGGCGGGTGAATTTGAAATAGGCGCGTTCGGACACCAGCTTGTCGACGTCGCCCGAAAGAAGTCCGAGTCGGACGAGCCCTTCCGTCTGAGATCGCGCCGAGGCCTGCTCGATCTCATCGTGCGTCGCCCCCGGGCGGACCCGGGCGATCGCGATCTTCTGCGCGGCCAGCACCGCCTCGTAAACCGCCCGCTGCTCGGCGGTGAAACGCCCGTTGACGGGGTACGTGCGCGTGACGTCTGCCGCGTAATAACGGTATTCCGCGCCCGAGTCGTTTAAGAGAACGTCGCCGTCGGAGAGCTCGCGGTCGTTGCGGTCCCAGTGCAGGAAGACAGAGTTCGGTCCGGAGGCGGCGATCGACGGATACGCCATGCGGCGCGCGCCGTTGGCCCCGCAGTAGGAGTCGAGCGCCTGCTGCACCTCGAACTCGTATTTCCCCGGCGCCGCGGCCGCCATCGCTGCGGCGTGGGCCCGGGCGGAGATCTCCGATGCGCGCCGGAGAAGCGCGAGCTCGTCGGCGTCCTTGATGAGCCGAAGCTCGTGCAGGATTTCCCGCGCGTCGACGACGGCGGCGGGCCCGGCGTCGCGCGCACGAAGCTTCGCCAGCGTTCCGCGGAACCGGTCGGCCCACGTTTCGTCTCCGCCGTCCCACAGATACACCGTGTCGACACCCGCGAGATACCCGCCGAGCGAGCCGCGGCCTTCCGACTTCGCGACGGAATCCTGGAAATCCGTGATCGGAAACGCGGCGTCGGCGCCGAACGTCGAGACGGCGCCCTCCGGACCGGGGCGCGGGCCCTGATAGGTCTCGGCCCGGGGATCTCGCGCGCGGACGAACAGGACGTAGCGCTTGTTATCCGAGGCGCCGGGACGGAAGACCGCGATCGCGTCGGGGTCCTCGAGCCCGGTCAGGTAATAGAAGTCGGAGTCCTGGCGGTAGAGGTACTCCGTGTCGTTGGACATCATCCGCTGCGGCGCAGCGTGCAGGATGGCGAGCGATCCCGGGGGCAGCTTCGCCAGGAACTTCTCGCGGTGCGCCCGGAACATCTCGCGCGGCGCGTTCACGGGCGGAAGGTCGAGCGCGGCGGCCGCGCGAGCCAGAGAGAGCGACGAGAGCGCCGCGGCCAGCACTCCGAACGCGATGGGGGACATCCGCGGCGCGCAACTCCGCGAGAGGCGCGAGGAAAAACGTCTCATGGCAGCTCCGTTGTTCCGGTGTGTTTCAGCGCTTCGAAATGAAAGCCCACGGCGCCGGCGCTCCGGCCGAAGCGGGATTCACGGAGTCCGGCCGGACGACGGCAGCGATCCTCTCGCGGTGCTCCTTGAGGAGCCGCCGGACGGGAACGCCCGACGCGGCCTGTTCCAGGATGTCGGCGCCCGTCTCGTCCATCTTCGCGAGGTACGCCTCCCAGACCGCCTCCCCCACCGACATCCCGCGGAACGCGACGTTGCCCATTCCCTCGAACTCCCGCTGAAGGAAGGCGAGCTTCTCCTTGAGGGACTCTTCCGAGGCCAGAGGCTCGTCTTCATAAGGCGTGTGAGGCTTCGGGATGAAGGCGTTGACGCTCGGGACGAGCTGGGCGACGCGGCCGGCGGCACGGCCTTCCGCGATGGCGATCTCCCGGAGATCGGCGACCGTCCGAACGATGTCCCGCACGTCCTCGTCGGTCTCCGTCGGAAGCCCGACCTGCAGGTAGAGCTTCAACCGCGTGAACCCGTGCGCGAAGACCAGGCGAGCCTTCTCCCGGAGCATCGCGTCGGAAACCTTCTTGTTAATGTGGCGGCGCAGCCGCTCGTTGCCGGCCTCGGGCGCGATCGCGAGAGCCTTTTCGCCCTGCCGCGCCAGGATCTCCAGGATCGGCGCCTCGATCGCGTCGATCTTGATCGACGAGAGCGCGATGTGAAATTCGAGCTCCGAGAGCCCGGCCAGGATCGTTTCGATCTCCGGGTGGTCGCAAACGGCCGTGGCGATCAATCCGACCCGGTTCGTCAGCGGCCTCGCTTCCCGCGCGATCTTGAGGATCGACGACGCCGGGTACTGCTTGATGGGAGCCATGGCGTACGCCGCCCAGCAGAAGCGGCACATCTCGGTGCATCCGCGCGAGATCTCGATCAGAAGCTTGTCCGCGAGCTCGGTCCGCGGGGTCAGGGCGGTCGTGTGCGGGACCTCGAAGAACGGCGTGATGTCCTTGCGCGACATTGGCTGCTGGATGACGACCTTGCCGCTCTCCGCCGCCTCGGCGCGCGGGCCATGGATCGCGGGGACGAAAAAACCCGGGATCCTCGCGGCGGCGGCGAGGAAGTCCTCGCGCGAGAGCCCGGACTGGGCGAGCTCCGCGATGCGCGGTACGAGCCGTTCTCCGTCTCCGAGCGCGAAAATGTCGACGAAGGGCGTGAGCGCCGCCGGGTTCATGCGGGCGATGTCGCCGCCCACCAGGAGCACCGGATGCCGCTCGTCGCGGGCGTCGCGGCGTTCGGGGATGCGAGCGGCGCGAAGCGTCTTCAGGATGTTGACGACGTCCATCTCCCACGAGAGCGACCAGGCCAGGAGTCCGAACTCCGAGAGGGCCGCGCCCGTCTCGAAGGTGACCGCGGGCTCGCCGTCCTCGAAGAAGAACCGCTCGCAAACGAGGTCCGGGACGCGATTCAGGAGCCGGAACACCCACTGGAAACCGAGGTTCGACATTCCGATCTCGTAGGAGTTCGGAAAGCCGAGCGCGATCCGGTAGGCGCCGAATCGTTTCGGGGTCTCCGTGAATCGCTCGAGGAGGGCGAGCTCCCGGTTCTTGTCGGTCGGGCGCATGGCGAACCGCCAATTATATCAATGTTTTCGGCCCGATCGCGAAGACCCAGTCGCAGACGTTCGTGCCCGTGGGACCGGTGATGAGAAGGTCGCCGAGCGCATCGAAGAAGGGCTCCGTGTCGTGCCGGGCGAGCGAGCGCCCGGCCGAAAGACCGCGGCGCCTCGCACGCTCGAGGGTCGAGCCGTCCGCGAAGGCGCCCGCCGCCCGTGAGCTCCCGTCGCGCCCGTCCGAGCCCGCCGCGAGAAGCGCCGCGGAATTTCCGTCGAGCGCTTCCGCCGCTCCGAGCGCGATCTCGAGCGTCCGGCCCCCACGCCCCGTCCGCCCGTGGCCTGCATGCGGCGCGAGCCGCACCGTCGTCTCGCCCCCGGCGAGGAGGACCCCGCCCGGGGGGAGCTTCAACGCCGACCAGCCGATCCGGCGACCCTCCTCGGCCGCCTCCCCTGCGAGACGCCGCGCACGCACGCGGGGCTCCAGGCCCCGCCGCCGCGCGAAATCGCGCGCGGCCTCGAGGCCCATCCGATTGGAGCCTACGACCCGCACGAGATCCTCTCGTCCGCCCCGGACGGTGGGCCCGGAGCCCACCAGCTCCGGGCGGTCGCCCGGCACGTCGGACAGGACGAGCGTGATCAGAGTCGCCTGCGTGGAGCGTCCCAGCCCGCCTCCCTTGACTCGGGAGAGCGAGGTCCGCAGCCTGTTGAGCTCGTCGATCGAGGCTCCGGAACGGGAGAGCTCCCGCACCCGCCGGCGCTTCTCCGCGAGCGTGACGCCCGGCCGGGGAAGGCAGAGCAGAGACGATGTCCCCCCGGAGACAAGACAGACGATGACGTCGCCGGAGCCGAACGCTGCGAAGAATCTCAGAGCGCTTCGCGCCGCCGCGACGCTCGACCGGTCGGGCTCGGGGTGCGACGCGACGCAGACCTGAACGCCCCGACCCCCGGCCGGATACCCCTCCGGAACGACCACCAGGGCCTGTTCGAACACGGCGCTCGGGATCCCGTTCAACATGCCGCTCGCCGCTTTTCCGACGGCGAACACGCCAACCCGGCGGGCCTCTTTCAGGCGGCCGCGGATCGCGCGGTCGGTCAGGGCCCGCCGGACCGCCCGCTCCGGATCGACGGCCGAAAGCGCCGCCCGGTAAAGCCCGGAAAGCAGCCCCTTCCCTCCCATCTGATGCACGGTTCCTAACGTATATGATTCGAGGAGCCGGATTTTCCGGACCTAAAGAGGCAACAGGAGGACGTCCCATGAAGAAGATTTTGTCTCGAGCGCTCGTCGCCGCCGTCGCGATCGGGTTCATCGCGCTGGCCGCCCCGGCCGCCGATAAGAACGACGGCACCTGGACGGGTTACGTGACGGAGACTCATTGCGGAGCCGCGGGCGCGAAGGCGGAGCACGCGGATTGCGCCGTCAAGTGCGTCAAGGAAAAGGGCGCCAAGTGGGCCCTCTACACGCCCGACGACAAGAGCGTCTTCGTGCTGTCCGGTGACGACGCGATGATGGCCAAGATGGCCGGGATGGCGGGCAAGAAGGTGACGGTCAAGGGCTCGATGGAAAAAGAGAAGAAGACCATCACGGTCGCGAACATGGAGCAGGGAACCTAGGTCGAGACCCGCGGGCGCTCGCCCGCCGGTTCAGGAGGCCCCCGCCCGGGGGCCTTTTTTCTTTTGGAATAGGAGTCGGGAAACGGGAAACGGGAAACGGGAAACGGAAAACGGGAAACGGGAGCCGAGCGACCAGCGGGAGCGAGACGG
>JALYUA010000214.1 GCA_030854005.1 Acidobacteriota bacterium | reverse complement strand
GTCAGGACGCGAGCCGGCTCGCTCCTCCCCTCTCCCCCCGCGACAGCGGGGGGAGAGGAAGGGTGAGGGGGGCAAGGCCGGCCGCGCGTCCTCAGGCCGCGGCGTTCTCCATCAGCCCGGAGACGCGCTCATCTACCTCACCATCTCCATCCCCGCGGCCTTCGCCGACACCGAGATCTCCTGCGGGAGGTGCTGTCCCTCGACCCAGACGATCGCCTGCGATTCGAGATCACGCTTCAGACGCTCGACCGCAATCCTCAGCTTCGGAAGGTTCGAGACGTCCTCGACCTCCCCCCAGGGCGACGACGCGCCTGCCGCGGGTGGCTCGAAGGACCAGACGAACAGCGGAACGTGGATGCGCTCGAGATAGGCGCGCACCATCGCCGGCGAGTAACGGCTCGCGTCCGCCGGCTTCCTGCCGAGGATGAGGAGGACCGCGCGGCGCGTGCAGCTCTGGACCGCCTGGAGACCCGCTACGGCCGTCGCGTCCGCGTACCGGCGCTCGGGATCCGGCCGGCCGGGATGGGAGATGCGGGTCAGGAGCCAGTGCATGCCGGCGTCGCGCCCCCGGAACTCGTGCGAGGACTCGAAGAGCTCGGCCGCTCCCGAGGTGGTGGCGACCGAGCGGACGCTCGGCCAGATGAATCGGACCCTGTCGTCCTCGCCCAGGCGCAGGTCGAGGCGGAGCGCTTCGCCGTCGTAGACCGGAAGCGAACCCCGCCGCCCCGGCTGGAAGATGGTGCGGCCTCCGCGTCCGAGACGGGACAGGGCCTCGGCCACCGGCAGGTCGCGCACGATCAAGACCTGAGCGCCCGCGCGTTCGATTCCGACGGCCCGCAGCGGCTCGCCTTTCCGGACGATCCAGCCTTCGAGCGCCGCCGGCTCCGGGAGCTCGGCCGCCGGCGACAGGCGGACGGCGACCCCCGTCAGCTCGGTGACGGTCTCCGTGGACGTCCTCCCCCCGAGGACCGCATCCGCCCGGCACCGGACGCCGTTTCCAAACTCCGCCGACGCGGACAGCAGGTGCGTGCTGGAGGAGTCGTAGGAAGGCAGAGGAAAGCTCTCCGACCCCTTGACGGCGAGCGGCCGTCCGTCAAAGGTCACCGCGAGGGCCGCCGGCGGTCCCGGCTGCAGGCTCGCCCACGAAAGCTGAGCGCCCGTCGCGACCCCCTTTTCGTCCCGTTGGAGAAGGATCGACATCTCGGCGGCGGGCCTCGGTAGATTCAGCCACTGGCGGGCCCGGGCGATCTCCCGTCCCTGGGAATCGAGCGCGCGGGCGACGAGCTCGTGAGGAGAGAGGTCCGATCCGAAATCCACGAGCGCCGTCCACGGCTTCTCGCCGATCCGGGCCGCCGGCGCGCCGTCCAGCAGAAGCTCGACGGACGCCACGGGGCCGCTGGCGGTGACGGTCACTGGCCGCGCCCCGATCACGAGCCCCAGAAAGAGCGAGACGAACGCGATCACGGCGAAGAAGAGGAAAGATTGCGTCGAGCGAGCGGCCGGACTTGCCCGACTTGCCCGACTTGCCCCACAGCGGAGGGCACGTTCGTTCCTAGCGGGAGGCGGCGCGCCGGCGCAGGGGGACGGGAGAGGCGACCAGCTTGGGGCCCTTCTTCCTCGGCTTGCGCTTCGGGTGCTCGGTCGTCCGGGTGATCCAGTCCGCGAAGCCGGGAGAGCTCTCGTCGACGCGGTAGGCCAGGATCTCCGGAAGCTCGTACGTGTTGATCTTCTGGATGGTGTCGCAAACGCCCTCGAACTCCCGGGCGCGGCTCTTGATCAGGAGGAGGAACTCCCCGTCATCGCACACGCGGCCCTTCCAGCGATAGATCGAATGGACGTTCGGGATCAGGTTGACGCAGGCCGCCTGGCGGTTCCGGATCAGGGCATGGGCGATGTCGAGGGCCTGCTCCTCCGTTCCGACGGACGTGACGACCACGATCAGGTCCTGACTTCGCATGCAAGGCCATTCCATTCCTCGGAGAGTCCGGTGTCAAGCGGGAAGGCGTCGGGCGCGGCTCGAGTGCCTCAGGGCGTAACCTCGGCCGGTCTCGTTCGTCGCTACGGATGAGCAGCCCGGAATTCCACCCATGAACGTCGCCCTTCGAACCAGTCTCCTCGTCACTCTTTGCCTCGGGGCATGCACGGCCGCGTTCGCGATCGCGTCGGCAGAGGCCCCGGGCCCGATCGCCCTCGTGGGAGGAACGATCTATCCCGATCCGGTCGGACCGCCGACGTTCGACGGCGTCGTGCTGCTGTCGGGAGGGAAAATCGCCGCGGTCGGTCCCCGCGACGCGGTGCCGGTCCCCGCCGGAGCGACCGTGATCGAGTGTCACGGCGCCGTCGTCCTGGCGGGCTTCCAGAACAGCCACGTCCACTTCACCGAGGAGAAGTGGGCCGAGGCGGCGCATCAGGACCCCGGGAGGCTCGCGGGGATGCTCACGGCGATGCTCACCCGATACGGCTTCACGACCGTCGTCGACACGGCCTCCTTCCTCGAAAACACCTCGGCGCTGCGCCGCCGGATCGATTCGGGCGAAGTGCAAGGGCCGCGCATCCTCACGGCCGGCGAGGCGCTCTATCCCCCGAACGGAATTCCGTACTATCTCCGCGGCGCGATGGCTCCCGAGCAACTCGCGCGTCTCCGAACACCGGCCACGGCCGCCGATGCCGTCGCCGAAGTCCGCCGCGGCGGCGCGGGCGGCGCGGACGTCCTGAAGCTCTTCACGGGATCCTGGGTCGAGCGCGGAAAAGTGCTTCCGATGCCCGGCGACATCGCGGCCGCCGCGGCGGCGGAGGCGCACCGGCAGAAACGGCTGGTGTTCGCGCACGAATCCAATGTCGCCGGCCTGCGGGTCGCGCTCGATGCGGGTGTCGACGTCCTCGCGCACGCGATCGACGACTCGCGCGGGATCACTCCCCGGGATCGAGAGCGGATGCGCCGGCAGAAGATCGCGATCGTTCCGACGCTGAAGCTGTTTTCGGCGGCGCGGTACCTCTTCGACGTTCTGGATGAGATCCGCGACTTCAGCCGCTCGGGCGGCCAGATCCTCTTCGGAACGGACGTCGGGTACCTGACGGACTACGACCCGACCGAGGAATACGCGCTGATGTCCGCCGCCGGCCTCGGCTGGCGGGAGATCCTCGCTTCCCTGACGACCGGCCCGGCCGAACGCTTCGGCGAGCAGAATCGGCGGGGGCGGCTCGCCCCGGGCCTCGACGCGGACATCGTGGTCCTGGACGCCGATCCTGTCAGGGACGTCCGCGCCTTCGCCGACGTCCGCTATGCCTTCCGCGCCGGACGGCTCGCGTACTCCAGGCCTCGGCCGTAGAATCCGCCTCGACCGATCACGGTACGATCGCCGGCGCGGCATTCCCCCGGCGCGGCGCCCGCGATCACGCCGGGTCGGACCGCTCTTCTTCACGTGAGGTCCTCATCATGAGCTCGGCTCACTCCGTCCCCCTGACCCTCTCGTCGCGCGCGGAGCACGTCTTCCCCACTCTGACGCCGGAGCAGATCGCGCGGATCGCCGTTCATGGAAGGCCGCGTGCCGTCCGGACCGGAGAAGTGCTGGTGACGGCGGGCCAGCACCCCGACACGTTTTTCGTGGTCACGGCGGGATCGATCGAGCTCGTCCGCGACGGAGAGCACGGCGAGGAGCTCGTCGGTGTCCAGAAGGCCGGCCAGTTCACCGGCGAGATCAGCATGCTTTCCGGCAGGCGATCTCTCATCAACCTGCGCGCGCCCGAGGATGGCGGCGTGATCGAGGTCACGCGCGACGATCTTCTGGCGCTGGTGCAGAACGACAGCGAGCTCTCCGACATCCTGATGCGGGCGTTCATTCTCCGGCGCGTTGAGCTGATCGCGCATGGCTTCGGGGACGTCGTCCTCCTCGGGTCGCCCTTCTGCACCGGAACTCTCCGGGTCAAGGAGTTCCTGGCGCGCAACGGTCACCCCTACACGTTCGTCGATCTCGAGCGCGACTCCGGAGTGCAGGAGCTGCTCGACCGTTTCCGCATCGGTCCCGAAGACGTTCCGGTGCTCATCTGCCGCGGAAAGGTCGTCCTCCGGCGCCCGACGAATCTCGAGATCGCGACCTGCCTCGGCTTCAACGAAGGGATCGACCAGGAGCGGGTGCGGGACATCGTCATCATCGGGGCGGGTCCGGCGGGCCTCGCCGCCGCCGTCTATGGAGCGTCAGAGGGGCTCGACGTGCTCCTGCTCGAGACCGAGGCGCCCGGCGGCCAGGCCGGCTCGAGCTCCAAGATCGAGAACTACCTCGGGTTTCCCACCGGCATCTCCGGCCAGGAGCTCGCCGGGCGCGCCATCACCCAGGCGGAAAAGTTCGGGGCGGAAATGCTCGTCGCGCAGAGCGCCACGCAGTTGCTCTGCGAGAGACGCCCGTACGTGCTCGAGGTCAACGAGGACACGAGGGTCTCCGCCAGGACCGTCGTCATCGCGACCGGCGCCCGCTATCGCAAGCTCGAGATCGAGGACCTGGCGCGCTTCGAAGGCGCGGGCGTCTATTACGGCGCCACCCCGATCGAATCGCAGCTCTGCCGCGACGAGGAGGTCATCGTCGTCGGAGGCGGGAACTCGGCCGGCCAGGCGGCAGTTTTTCTGGCCCAGGCCGCGGCGCGCGTCCACATGCTCGTCCGCGGCGACGGGCTGGCCGAGACGATGTCGCGGTACCTCATCCGCCGCATCGAGCAGAGCCCGGCGATCGTGCTGCGGCCCCACACGGAGATCGTCGCCCTCGAGGGCCTCCGCCATCTCGAGCGCGTGCGCTGGCGGGACAACGACACGGGGAGCGTCACCGCGCACGAGATCCGCCACGTCTTCACGATGACGGGCGCGGTCCCCAGTACCGCGTGGCTTGACGGCTGCGTGCCGCTCGACGAAAACGGTTTCATCAAGACCGGTCCCGACCTGACGAAGGAGGACCTCGCCAGAGCGGGCTGGCCGCTCCCGCGGCCGCCGCATCTTCTCGAGACGACGCTGCCGGGCGTCTTCGCGGTCGGAGACGTTCGCCGAGGCAACGTCAAGCGCGTGGCATCGGCGGTGGGCGAAGGCTCGATCGCCGTGACCTTCGTCCACGCGGTCCTCGCGGAGTAAGAGAAGGAGTGCGGGTCGTCGGTTATCCTCGAAGAGTTGGCCTCTCTCCAAGCGCGAGTGGCATCGAGAAAGCCTCGGCGCGAGAAATCAGATTTGCACCTGCAAGCCGATCGACTCAGCTCGCGACGAAGGGGGTGCTCGCGAGAAGAACCGCGCAGCTGGGGAATCTGACGGCGACCAGGGTGGACGGTGGAGGCTGCAAGCCCCTGCCGCCTCTAAACGTTCGCCCGACTCAACCTCAGTGAATTCCCGATCACCGAAACGGAACTGAAGCTCATCGCCGCGGCGGCGATCATTGGGCTCAGAAGAAGCCCGAAAAAGGGGTAGAGAACGCCTGCCGCGATCGGGATTCCGAGCACGTTGTAGACGAAGGCGAAGAAGAGATTCTGTTTGATGTTCCGCATCGTGGCGCGGCTGAGGCTTCGGGCACGGACTATTCCCAGCAGGTCGCCCCGAAGCAGCGTCAACCCGGCGCTTTCCATCGCGACGTCCGTGCCGGTTCCCATCGCGATTCCGACCTGCGCCTGAGCGAGGGCCGGAGCGTCGTTGACTCCGTCGCCAGCCATCGCCACGAACCGCCCCTCAGCCTGATAGCGTTT
Source organism: Acidobacteriota bacterium (assembly GCA_030854005.1). Taxonomy (GTDB): domain Bacteria; phylum Acidobacteriota; class Thermoanaerobaculia; order UBA5066; family Gp7-AA6; genus JALYUA01. The sequence goes on along the minus strand of JALYUA010000214.1, from coordinate 3,100 downwards.
GATGACGTTGACCTTGTCCTCCGGCAGCACCTCCGCGACGACTCGCGAGGACGTGCTCGAGGCCACTCGCGAAGGGTCCGTGTTGCGGCTTCGCCCGAAGCTGATGACGGTATCCGCTGCGATCCTGTCGCTCGTCCCCATCTTCTGGTCGACGGGAACCGGATCCGAGGTGATGCCCCTGATCGCAACCCCGATCGTGGGAGGAATGCTCACGTCGACGCTTCACGTGCTCCTCGTCACGCCCGTCATCTTCTTGCTGATGAAGGAACGCGCGCGCAGAAAGGGGACCCTGCGGGCTTCCGGTATGGAGCGCGCGCGGGGCGCGGCGGCCCCCAACCTGCATCCCGAACATCATCCGGCGAGAGATCGAGCCTGAGTACCGGCCGGCACGGAGCTCGACAGCCCAGGACGCGCCGGTCGCCGCGGGTTGAACGCAAAGGAGAATCTGATTGACCCCGTTCTGGATCGCGCTGTCGCTCGTTTTCGTCGCGGAGATGGGCGACAAGACTCAACTCGTCGCGCTGGCGTTTGCGACCAGGTACCGAGCCGCCGTCGTCCTGGCGGGAGTCCTGGTCGCAACGCTGGTGATCCACCTCGGTTCTGTCTGGATCGGGGAAGCGGCAGGCAAGGCGCTGCCGAGGTTCTGGATAGATCTTCTCGCGGGCGCCGCCTTCATCGGGTTTGGACTGTGGACTCTGCGCGGGGACGAGCTCGGCGACCAGAAGGCTTCGAAGGATCGATTCGGCCCGTTCCTCACGGTCGCGACGACGTTCTTTCTGGCGGAGCTTGGTGACAAGACAATGCTGGCGACGGTGACGATCGCGAGTCAGCAGTCGAGCTTCCTGGGAGTCTGGCTCGGAAGCAGCCTCGGCATGGTGCTGGCTGACGGTCTGGCGATCATCGTCGGGCAGGTGATGGGAAAACGCCTTCCCCACAAGCTCATCCAGTACGGCGCGGCCCTGATTTTCCTCGCGTCGGGCGTGTTTACGCTCGTTCAGGCCTTCCGTCACCGTTAGGGGATCGCGGGATTCGAAGCGCCCCCATTCGCCGGATTGGTCAGCCGCGAGAGGTGCCCTCGATGGCAGAGGGGCCGATCCCGGCAGCGACCGCGACCGCAGTTCGCTTTCGCAGCATCAGGAGCGACGCGACGAGCGCCACGACCATGACGGTCAGGAGCGCAAGCTCGAACATCGCATGACGGAAGGCGATTTCGTCCATCGTCTTCTCGGCGGAAACGGCGAGCTGCGCGGTGACGATCAGGATGCGCCGCGTCGCGGCGATCAGACCCACGACGAGAAAAGGCTCCGGCACCAGGGCGTGCTCTTGAAAGGAGACCTTCACGGTGTAGAGGAGCTCGATGATCATCAGCACCAGGAGGATCCGGTCGAGTACCACGACGATTTCAACAGGCGACGCTCCGGATCGGAGGCTCTGAACGAGCGCCGCGGCTCCGCCTACGACGAGCGCACCGGCGCTGACGGCGAGGAGGAGGCCGAGGCTGACGTAGACGACATCTTCCGCCACGGTGAATCCCACGGCGATGACCCCCCGGAGCGCTCCGGCGGGCTTCTCCACGCGGGTGGTCCCGCTTTCCGGATCGCGTCGCCTCGTCATCGCCCTCCTCGGATTGGCGCGTTTATTCTAGGGCTATCCGTCCGGACACGCGCGCGCAACCGGGCTCGGCGGGCAGGGACCCTCCGCGCCGGTTCCACGGGTTCAAGGGGCCAGCTTAAGAGGGTCGCGGGCTGCCCCGGGACGCTCGATCCGGCTCATCCCATCGTGGGCACGCCAGTCGTCTCTCTGCCTGCCGAAGGGATTCAGAAGGATCTTCGGCAGCGTGACGTCTTCTGCCCGCCGGTACGCCGGAACTCCGATCTCGATCTCCGCCTGCGGAACCGAAAGCACGGCCGTTCCGTGGACGTAATCCCAGACGGACAGGAGGCTCGACCAGTTGCTGTCGGTTTCGTTTCGCCAGTCCGAATGGTGGATCCCGTGCATGCGCGGCGTCACCACGATTCGGACGAGAACGCGCTCGAGAGCCAGGGGAAGGCGCGTGTTCGAGTGGTGAAACAGGATCGATACGAAGAGGAGCAGCTGGTAGACCCAGATCGCCAGAGGGCTCGGTCCGATCACAGCGATCTGGAGGACCCGCCATGCGACCGAGAACGCGATCTCTCCGAAGTGGAAGCGCAGCGCCGTCGAGGCATCCATGTCGCGGTCGACGTGATGGACGAGGTGGAATCTCCAGAAGAACGGGACGCGATGGTTGATCCGGTGCCAGTGCCAGAGCGTGTAGTCCATCAGGAGAATGCCGAGGACGACCGCCGCCGCCGGCGGGAGGTCGACCAGCCGCAGGACGCCCCACCCGCGCCGCGACGTCCACGCGGCGACCGGCGCGATCAGGGGCGCCTGTAGAAGCGTGATCACCGCGAGCGAAAGACCCCCCATCGTCACGTTGCGCGCCGTCCGGCGGAGGCGAGACTCCACGCGGCGACGCAGCGGCCGCAAGCTCTCCGCCGCCGTCAGCGCCAGAAACGCGAGCCCTGCGACGGCGGCGGTGATCGCCAAAGAGCTCGAAGGCATCCCGTCAGGGTAATGCCCCTCGGGCAGCCGGCGCCCCGACTTCGTTAAAATCCCAGCGGGAGATTCCATGGCGGCGTCCGAAGACTGCGGCTGCTCGGTCGAGGACAAGGAGATCGGATCCTGCTATTGCGTTCTGGAGCCGCTCGTCCAGGCGGTCGGCCGGCGACACGCTCTGCAGGTGTTGAACGTCATCGCGGACGGCGAAGAGACGCATTTCAATGAAATCCAGGAGCGGCTCGGAGGGCTGTCGTCGTCCACGCTCGCGGAGAGACTTCACGACCTCGAGCGTGTCGGGCTCATCCGCCGCGAGACGGAGGTCATGGAACCGCTCCGTTCGGAATATCGCCTGACGGAGAAGGGCAACACGCTGCGGGAGTCGCTCCGGCAGCTGTTCCTTTCTCCGGACCGGTCCCGCTGACGATCGCCCGGACTATCCCTCTATCCCTTCGGCGGAATCGCGTCGATGACCTGGAGAAATCCGGTCAAACCGACCCGGTCGAGGTCGCGCCGCGGAGCG
>JALYUA010000211.1 GCA_030854005.1 Acidobacteriota bacterium | reverse complement strand
AACCCCAACCGCCCGAAGATCCACTTCTGTGCCGAGATCGGGCGGACCGCCTTCTCCCAGGGCGCGACGCAGGAGGTCCCGGCTGGATTCTCGGGAACGGCTTTGAAGCCCGCCCGCCCCGACAGCGGGCGCATCTCGATCCAGATCCGCATGAACCCGGAGGAGGCCGTCGAAGGCCAGGACTTCACCGTCACCGCGCGTTTCATCAACGGCGGCGACGAGACGTTCCGCCTGTCGCGGGCGGAAGAGTCTTCGCCGGCGACGCGGGGAGGGTTCGAGGCGATCCCCGGCCTGTCGGTCCCTCAGGCGGTCGATATCGGCAGCTCGATCGAGATTTACCGGACGACGAAGTCGCTCGCCTCGGGATCGACGTTCCGAAAGGCGTTCCGCGTGCAGGAGCAGCGACGCGGCGACAACTGGGAGAACGCGATCACGGTGAAGCCCTGCGTCGAGCAATGAAGCTGTCAGCTCTCAGCCGACAGCTGTCAGCCCGGGGCGAGTCGGGCCTGACGGAAGCCTGAAAAAATTCTTGACAAGGCCCCCTGCTTGCCGCAACGTAACGGGCCGATGAACGCGAACCTCGCCGCTCCGCTCTCCCTGCCCCGCCTCGCGAGGTTTGCTTCGCCGCGCCCGCGCGCCAGGAGGATTTCCTCCATGGCGGCGGCGCTCTAGTCCCGTAGAATCCCCCACAGCCCGTCGCCGATGAAACGCCGCATGCCGGTCGTGTGTCTTGCCTTTTCCGGTGGTCTCGATACCACCTACTGCGCGGTCGTTCTGCGTCAGGAGGGCGCCCGCGTCCACGCCGTGACCGTCGACACCGGCGGATTTTCAGCGGCCGAGCGGCGGACGATCGCGGCCCGCGCGAAGGCCGCCCGGGTCGAGAAGCACGTCTTCGTCGACGGCCGGCGCGACGTCTTCGAGCGGTACGCGCTGCCTCTTCTCTTCGGCAACGTGCTGCGCGGCGGCGTCTACCCGCTCTCGGTCGCCGCGGAACGGGCGGTCCAGGCGGAAGCGGTGGCTGCGTACGCGCGCCGGGTCCGTGCCTCGGTCATCGTCCACGGCTCGACGGCAGCCGGCAACGACCAGTTTCGCTTCGACGCCGCGCTTCGCGTGCTCGCGCCCGACGTCGAGGTTCGCGCCCCCATCCGCGACAGCGGCCTCTCCCGAGAGGACGAAACGGCCGTTCTCGCGTCCGCCGGCGTGACGATCCCGCCGAAGACGACCCGCTACTCCGTCAACGAGGGACTCTGGGGCACGACCATCGGCGGCGGCGAGACGCACGACTCGTGGGCGATGCCACCGGAGGACCTCTATCCCGGCAATACGCTCTCGCGCGCCCCGAAGCGGGCCCGCGAAATCGTCGTCGCGTTCGAGAAAGGCCGCCCGGTCTCCCTCGACGGCGCGCGGTTGAGCCCGCTCGTCCTGATCGAGAAGCTGAACGACGCCGGCCGCCGCTATGCCGCCGGGCGGGGGATCCATCTGGGCGACACGATCCTCGGCGCCAAGGGCCGCATCGCGTTCGAGGCGCCCGCGGCCCTCGCGCTGATCGCGGCGCACGGCGAGCTCGAGAAGCTCGTGCTGACCAAAGAGCAGCGGCAGCTGAAGGCGCTGGTCGCCGAGACGTACGGCCGCCTCCTGCACGAGGGCCTCGCCTTCGAGCCCGCGGCCGCGGATGCCGCGGCGTTTCTCGCCGGCAGCCAGGACCGCGTCACGGGCGAGGCGCGGCTGCGTTTCACGCCCGGCCGGTTCGAGGTCGCCGGCGTGCGCAGCGCCTTTTCCCTGATGCGCCCGGAGCTCGTCCGCTACGGCGAATCGAACTCATATCTCGCGCCGGCCGAGGCGCAGGGGGTCGGAAAGACGCTCGCCCTCCCGGGCCGGCTGTTCGCGCTCGCGGGAAAGGAACCCTCGTGACCATCATCCTCGACAAGATCGCCTCCTCGACGGCCCGGCTCGGGCTGCCGCGCGAGGTCGAGATCTCGCCGCGCATCGAGGCGAGGGAAGGCAACGTCCTCGCCGTCCGCGCCCTGATGGAAAAAAGCGTCTACGACCGGCTGGAGCTCGTCTCGGGCCGCATGGCGAAGATCAACAAGGGCGACGTCATGGCCGGGACGCTCGGATACCGCCGCGCCCTCAAGGGCTTCGTCGGCGTCGTTCCGGAGTCGATCCACGTCGGCGACACGATCCACGTCCTGAACCTCGGAGGCGTGCTCGGCCTGTGCGTCGGGAAAAACCCGGAAGTGGGAAGCCCTCTCGAAGTCGAGGTCCTGGGCGCGGTCCTGATCGACGGCAAACCGGCGAACATCGCGCAGAACGCGCTGGCGGCGCGCGACACGCTCGGCCCCTGTCCGCCGCTCGTGGTGGTCGCCGGGACGTGCATGAGCGCGGGCAAGACCGCCGCCGCTTCCGAAATCGTGAAGCGCTTCGCGAGCGCAGGGCAGCGCGTCGCGGCGGCGAAGCTCTCGGGCGTCGCGTGCCTGAAGGACACGCTCGACATGGAGGACCACGGCGCGTTCGCCACGCTGTCGTTTCTGGACTGCGGCCTGCCCTCGACGGCGCACGTGAAAGACCTCGCGCCGTACGCGCGCGCGATCCTCGCCTCTCTCGCCGAGCAGAATCCCGACGTCATCGTCGTCGAGATGGGGGACGGCATCCTCGGCGACTATCGCGTCGGAACATTTTTCACCGATCCGGAGCTGGTCCGCGCCACGAAGGCCGTCGTCATGTGCGCGAACGACCTCGTCGCCGCGTGGGGCGCGCAGAAACTGATGGAGCAGTGGCACATCCCGATCACGATCATGTCGGGGCCCGTGACCGACAACCAGACGGGGACCGAGTACATCCAGACCGAGATGAAGCTGCCGGCGGCGAACGCGAAGACGGACGGTCGGGCGCTGTTCGGCGTGGTCTACGAGGAGATTCACAAGTGACGCTCCGCGCGGCGATCTTTGGCGCGAGCGGATACGCCGGCGGCGAGCTCCTGCGCCTGCTGCTCGATCACCCGAAGGCCGAGCCGGTCGCGGTGATCTCCCGGTCGCAGGCGGGTCAGCCCGTCGCCGCCGTGCACACCCACCTCTCGCGCCTGACCGACCTCCAGTTCACGAGCGCGCTGCCCGAGGGAGAGGACGAGCCCGAGGTCGTCTTCCTCGCCGGGCCGCACGGCTACGCGGTGGATGCCGCGCCGCCGCTTCTGGACCGCGGGATCCCGGTCGTGGATCTCTCCGCCGACTTCCGGCTGAAGAGCGCGGCCTCCTTCGAGCGGTTCTACGGTCCGCCGCCGGCGGGCTTCGCGCGGCAGCCCGAATTCGTCTACGGCCTGCCGGAGCTCTTCCGCGAGCAGATCGCGTCCTCCCGCGCGATCGCGTCGCCCGGATGCTTCGCGACCGCGTCGATCCTGGCGCTCGCACCCCTGTGGCGAGCGGGCCTCGTCGCCGGCGGCGCTCCCGTCTCCGTCTTCGCCATCACCGGGTCGTCCGGCGCCGGCGTTACGCCGACCCCCACGACGCATCACCCGCGCCGCGCGTCCGCGTTCTTCGCCTACGGACTCGATGGCCACCGGCATCTGCCGGAGATCGAGGAATCGCTGTCGACCATCGGCGGACCGGCTGCCGGGCGCATCGTCTTCCAGACGCATTCGGCGCCGCTCGTCCGCGGAATCTTCGTTACGGCGACGGTGCCGCTCACCGCGGCGATGGACCGCGACGCGCTGCGGGCCGTGTATCGCGAGGCGTACGGCCACGAGTTCTTCGTGCGTCTCGTCGACGGGTCGCCCGACGTCGCGGCGGTGAAGGGAACCAACTTCGCCGACATCGGCGTCGCGTCCTCGGGCGACGTCGCGCGCGTGTTCGTCGCGATCGACAACCTCGTCAAGGGCGCGGCGGGCCAGGCGATCCAGGCGATGAATATCCTGTTCGGGCTGCCGGAGCCGACCGGGCTGAAAATGTCCGGAGTCTTTCCATGAGCCGCGCCGTCGAGCCCGCCACGACGGGAATGGCCAGCGAGCTTCCGACCTACACGCGCTGGCCGATCACGCTCGCCCGGGGAGAGGGATCGACGGTCTGGGACGAGGCGGGGAAGAGCTACCTCGACCTCTACGGCGGCCACGCGGTCGCCTCGACGGGGCACGCGCATCCGGAAGTGGTTCGCGCGATCGCCGAGCAGGCGAAGACGCTGCTGTTCTACTCGAACGTCGTCGCGCTCGGCGTCCGCACGCGCGCCGCCGACGCGATCGCACGGCACGCGCCCGCGCCTCTCACGAAGGTCTTTTTCGTCAACTCGGGGACCGAGGCGAACGAGAACGCGATGCGGCTCGCGCGCCGGGCCACCGGCCGGACGGACGTTCTCTCCTTCCACGGCGGATTCCACGGCCGCACGGCGGACGCGATCTCCGCGGCGGGCCTCGAAAAGTACCGCGCGCTCGGCGAGCCGAATGTTCCCGGCCACCGTCTCGCGCCCTTCGGCGATCTCGGGGCCGCCGGCGCCATGCTGGATGGCCGCGTCGCGGCGGTGCTGCTCGAGCCGATCCAGAGCCTCGCCGGCGTGCTCACGGCAGGACCCGAGTACTTCCGCGGCCTCCGGCGGCTCTGCGACGAGCGCGGCGCGAAACTGATCTATGACGAGGTGCAGACGGGCTTCGGCCGCACGGGCACGTTCTTTTTCGCGGGGCGGCACGGCATCGTTCCGGATCTGGTGACTCTTGCCAAGGGGATCGCGAGCGGCGTCCCGATGGGCGCGGTCCTCGTCTCCGACGAGATCGCCGCCGGCGTGAAACCCGAGGAATACGGCACCACGTTCGGCGGCGGGCCTCTCGCCTGCGCGGCCGCCGAGGCGACGGTGCGCGTCATCGAGACGGAAGGCCTGCTCGAGAACGTGCGGCGCGGCTCCGAGCGCCTGCGCGCCGGTCTCGAGAAGCTGCCGGGCGTGCGCGAGGTCCGCGGCGAGGGCTTCCTTCTGGGGATCGTTCTCGACCGCCCGGGCAAGCCCGTCCGCGAGGCGCTGATGGCCCGCGGGATTCTCGTCGGCGGCAGCGACCTGCCGGACGTGCTCCGGCTGCTGCCGCCCCTGGTTCTTCGCGAAGAGGAGATCGACCGGTTCCTGTCCGCCATGGGGGAGGTCCTGTGAGGCACTTTCTGACGACGCGCGACCTCTCGGCCGCGCAGTTCGAGGCTCTGCTGTCCCGCGGCGAGGAGTTCCGCCAGGGCGCCGACAGCGACGCGCTCTCGGGCACGCACATCGGCCTCGTCTTCTTCAACCCGTCGCTGCGCACGCGCGTCTCGATGGAGGTCGCCGTCTCCAAGCTCGGCGGCACTCCGGTGACGCTGTCCGTCGGCAGCGATGCGTGGGCCATGGAGTATCGCGACGCCGTCGTCATGGACGGGCCCGCCGCGGAGCACGCGCGCGAAGGCGCCGGCGTCCTGGGGCGCTACTGCGACATGCTCGGGGTCCGCTCCTTTCCCGAGGGCAAGGACTACGAGGTCGACCGCCGCGAGCCGGTGTTGAACGCGTTCGCGCGGTACTCCGGCGTTCCGGTCATCAACCTGGAGTCGCCGCTCGATCACCCGTGCCAGGCGATGGCCGACGCGCTGACGATCCGCGAGCAGCTCGGCAACACGAGGGGACGCCGGGTCCTGCTCACGTGGGCCTACCACCCGAAAGCGCTTCCGATGGCCGTCCCGAACTCGTTTCTCCTCGGCGCCGCGCGGCTCGGCACGGACCTCGTGCTCGCGAGGCCCGAGGGGTACGAGCTCGACGTCGACATCGTGCGCACCGCCGAGCGCCTCGCCGCCGAGAGCGGGGGCGCTCTCACCGTGACCGACGAGCGCGACGCCGTGTACGAGGGCGTCGAGGTCGTCTACGCCAAG
>JALYUA010000195.1 GCA_030854005.1 Acidobacteriota bacterium | reverse complement strand
TCGCCTCCGTTTTCGCCGCCTTCGGCTGGGTCACTCCGGGCGCCCGCGCGGCGGTTCTCACGGTCGGAACGATCGTCGCGGTCGCGGCGTCCAAGGCCGGCGATATCTCCCAGGACCTGAAGACGGGATACCTCGTCGGCGCGACGCCGGCGCGCCAGCAGCTCGGACAGTTGATCGGCGCGGCGTTCGCGTGCTGGGCGATCGCGGGGACCGTCCTTCTCCTCGGGCAGGCGTACACGTTCGGGTCGAAGGAGATCCCGGCGCCGCAGGCGACGCTGATGAAGACGATCGTCGAAGGGGTACTCGCGGGCAAGCTTCCATGGGGTCTCGTCCTGACAGGCGGAGGTCTGGCGATTGCCGCCATGCTGTGCGGAGCCTCCGGGCTAGCCTTCGCGATCGGCGTGTATCTACCGCTCGCGTCGATGGCCCCGATCTACGTGGGCGGATGCGTGCGGGGCTGGGTCGAGAGGCGCCGCGCAAGCGCGCCGGCCGCCGATCCTGACGCGGACGAGGGGGATCCCGGCGTCCTCGCCGCGTCGGGCCTCGTCGCGGGGGAGGGATTGGCCGGCGTGCTCGTCGCCGGGCTCGTCGCCGGCGGAGTGGCGCCGAGATCGATGGCGCCCCGCATCGGCGGAGCGGTCGGGGAGGGCCTGACGCTTCTCGCGCTCGCGGCGGTTTGCGCCTTTCTCGCCGGCGCCGCGTCGCGGCGAACCCGGAGGGTCTAGCAGGCTGCTGGAAAGTTTCTCTCGACGATCAACGCTTCCCGCGCTTTCCGGGGGAGACCAGGGCGGACTCGACGAGGGAGTGGAACCTGTCCGACAGGTCGAGGCCTCCCGTCGGGATGAGCTGCATCAGGATCAGGAAAACGAGATGCTCCCCGGGATCCACCCAGTAGCGGCTGTAATAGGCGCTGCCCCAGCCGTACTCTCCGACGGACCCCGGGCCAGCCGTGCGGCCCACGTCTTCCACGATCGAGAATCCCAGGCCGAAACCGAACCGCCCCTCTTCGTGCAGGGAGCCGACCTGGTTCGACGTCGCGAACGCGACCGTCTTCGGCGACAGGAGCCGCACGCCGTCGAGCGTCCCGCCGTTGGCGAGCATCTGAAGAAACCGGGCATAGTCCGAGGCCGTCGAGAGGAGGCCCGCTCCTCCCGAAAAACAGGCTCGCGGACCGTCGACGTACTCGCCCTGGCCGACGCGGCCGTGGTCCGGCGCGCGCTCGATCTTTCCGCCGCTCCCGGCTCCGTAGACGACGGAGAGCCGGCCGCGTTTTGCCGGCGGAAGAAAAAAGGACGTGTCGGGCATCCGGAGAGGCTCGAAGATCCGCTTCCGGAAAAAGATGTCGAGCGGCAGACCCGACGCGGACTCGACGACGCGTCCGAGCACGTCGGTCGAGTACCCGTAAATCCATTTTTCGCCGGGCTGCGCTTCGAGCGGGACGCGCGCCAGCCGATCGACGACGTTCGCGATCGGCTCGTCCCGGTCGGCGAAATACCACAGGTCCGCGCCGACGGCCCGGTAGGCGCCGGACCGTTCCCCGCCGCCGTAGGAGTAGCCCGACGTCTGCGTCATGAGGTCCTTGATCGTGACCTGCCGTTTCGCCGGGACGGCGGGAGCGTCGGGCGTCACGGCGACCGTCGCGTCGGCGAACGCGGGCAGGAATTTCGAGACGGAGTCGGTCAGGAGAAGCCGCCCATCCTCCATCAGAAGGAGGGCGGCGACGGTCGTGACGGCCTTCGTCATCGAAGCGATCCGGAAGATCGTGTCGCGGCGCATCGGAGCGCCGCTCTCGACGTCCCTCCAGCCGGACGCGCCGAAGTGAACGACCCGCCCGTCGCGCGCGACGAGCGTCACGGCGCCGGCGACCCGGCGCGCCGCGACTTCCGTTCTGACCGCGTCGTCGATGCGGGCGAGACGGCGGGCGGAAAACCCGTGAGACGCCGGCGTTCCGGCGGGCAAACCTTCGACGCCGAATCCGACACCGGATGTGGCGAGAACCGCCGCGAGGACGGCCGCGGAAAGCCGCGATCGGAAAGGCGCGACGGGGTTAGTCCGCCGCCCAGTCATCGTCGTCCTCCGGCTCGTCGGGCTTCGGAGGCTTCGGCTCGAACGGCTCCTTCACCGTCATCAGGCCCGCGAGGCCCTTGCCCCGCATGGCGTCGTTGAACGCCGGAATCGTCTTTTCGTAGAGCTCGTCGAAGTCTCGGCGGGTCGCCGTGAGCTGCCCGGAGAGCAGCTCGAAGACTTCCCCCTCGGGCCCGGTCGGGCCCATGTCCGCGTTGCCGGAGACATCGCCTCCTCCGGTCCCCGACTCCGCCTGGAGCCAGACGAGCTTCAGATAGAGACCCATCGGTCCCCGGAACGACTTCAGGTCCGCCTCCGCGAGAGTTGGCTGCATGAGACGGTCCTGCACGGAGCGCACGCGGCGCTCGAGGTCGTTCACCGCGGCGAGCTCCGAAGGGTCTGCCTTCGCGGCGGCGAGCATCCTGCGGGCCTCTTCGAGCTGTTTCCGCGTCCACTCGATCTGATTGATCATGCGCGCCGCGTCGTTCGTCAGGCCGTACACGCCGCGCGAAAATTTCGCGGACGCGTCGAGATCCGCGTCCGTCGCGGCCGAGCGCGGGTCCTTGCGGACCTCGAGCTTCGCCGTTTCTTCCTGTCCGTTGACGGAGAGCTTCACCGTGTAGGCCCCGGGAGCGACCAGCGGTCCCTTCTTCGGCGTATCGATGCCGTAGTAGTAGATCGCCCGGCGGTCCTTCCCTCGGAATCGTTTCTCCTCCCACAGGTGCGGGTTGCCCGCCGGGGTCGTCCGGAGCCGGACCTCCTCCGAGGGCTCGTATCGCAGGTCCCACACCGCGCGATTCACGCCCGTCTTGTTGGTCGTCAGAATCGAGCGGACCTTCTGCCCGGCGGAGTCCCAGATGGTGATCTCGACCGGACGCTTCCTGGGGGCGCGGGCGCCGGGGATGGCGGGGTCGGCGGGAGGCGGCTCCGGCTCTCCCTCGGGAGGTCCGCCCTTCACCGGCTCCTTCAGCCAGTACTGGATCGACGCGCCGTACGGCGGGTTCTGTCCCATCGCTGTGCCGACAGGCGCGAGCGCGGGGATCGGACCCGGCCGAAACCGGTACGCCGGCCGAGGCGTGAAGAGGTGCGAGGCAGAGCCCCTGACGGCGTCTGTGAGCTGCTCGAGAGGCGTCACGTCGTCGAGGATGTAGAAGCCGCGGCCGTAGGTTCCGACGACGAGATCGTGGAAGTGCTCCTGCACGGTGAGCCAGTACACGGGCGCATGGGGAAGACGGCTCTGCAGCGGCTGCCAGTGGCCGCCATCGTCGAAGGACACGTAGAGAGCGTTTTCCGTGCCGGCGTACAGAAGCCCCTTGCGAAACGGGTCCTCGCGGACGACGTGCACGTAGGAAAGGGGGCTCTTCGGAATGTCCGACGCGATCGCCCTCCACGTGCGCCCGTAATCGGTGGTCTTGAAGATGAACGGGTCGCGGTTGTCGACCTGGTGCAGGTCGAGCGAGACGTAGCAGGTCCCGCCGTCGAACCGTCCGGGATCGACGCTGTCGACCGTTCCCTTCGGCCCCATTCCGGCCGCCTTCGGCGTCACGTTCGACCAGGTTTTTCCGGCGTCGCGCGAGACCTGAACGAGACCGTCGTTCGTGCCCGCCCAGATCACGCCCTTTTCGACGGGACTCTCGGCGATCGAGTACACGACGCCGGCGTACTCGACGGAGAGGTTGTCGACGGTGAGACCGCCCGAGTCTCCCATCATCGTTTTTTCGCCGAGCGTCAGGTCGGGGCTGATCGTTTTCCACGTCTGCCCGCCGTCGGACGTCGAGTGGACGTACTGGCTTCCGACGTACACCGTGTTGTGGTCGTGCGGTGAGATCGCGATGGGGAAGGTCCAGTTCATCCGCAGCTTGACCTCTCCCGCGTTGGATCCCATCGTCCGCTCCGGCCACACGCTCACGGACCGCGCCATGCCCGTGCGGGCGTCGAACCGCTCGACGACCCCCGCGTAGCAGCCGCCCCAGACGATGTTCGGGTCGACCGGATCCGGCGTCGTCCATCCGGTCTCGCATCCCGCCGTGGTCGTCCACATCGCGGGGTGGATGCCGCCGGCGCCGGGGAGCTGGCTCGGGCCGCGCATCGAACCGTCGTCCTGCATCTGGCCGTAGACGGAGTACGGGATGCGGTTGTCCGTCGCGACGTGGTAGATCTGGCCGATCGGCAGCCGGATGTTGGCCCACTGCTTTCCGCGCGTGGTCGAGATCAGGACCCCGAGATCGTTCCCGATCATGATCCGGTTCGGGTTCTTCGGGTCCGACCACATGTCGTGATTGTCCCCGCCCCATCGGATCTGGTCGGCCGTCTCGCCGCCGTCGTAGGTGACCCCCATCATGTTCGAAGGGAAGTAGACCTCGTTCGCGTTGTCGGGCATCACGAGCATGCGCGTGTAGTAGTGCGGCCGCTCGTTCAGGAGCCGGCTGTGATTGACGAGCTTCCAGTTCTCGCCGCCGTCATCCGACCGCCAGAGAGACCCGCGCGCTCCGGTCTCGATCAGCGCGTACATGCGCAACGGGTCGGACGGCGCGATCGCTACCGCGATCTTTCCGAGCGGGGACTCCGGCAGGCCATGCCGGGTGAGCCGCTTCCACGTCGTGCCGCCATCCTTCGACAGGTAGAGGCCGCTGCCCGGCCCTCCGCTTTTTCGGCCCCACGTCTTGATGTCGATCTGCCAGGCGCCGGCGAGAAGGATGCGGGGATTGGACGGGTCCATCGCGAGGTCCGAAATGCCGGTGTTCTCGTCGACGAAGAGGACGCGCTCCCACGACTTCCCGCCGTCGGTCGTGCGGTAGACGCCGCGCTCCTGCTGGGGGCCGTACCCGGTTCCGATGGCCGCCGCGAACGCGACGTCCGGATTTCTCGGGTCGACGATCATCCGCCCGATGCGCCCCGTCTTCTCGAGGCCGAGGTGCTTCCACGTCTTTCCGGCATCCGTGGAGCGGTACACGCCGTTTCCGATCGAGACGTTGCTGCGGATGAAGGACTCTCCGGTGCCGACCCAGATCACATTGGGGTCCGAGGCGGCGATCGCGATCGAGCCGATCGACTGCGCCGGCTGTTCGTCGAAGACGGGCTTCCAGTGGATGCCGGCGTCCGTCGATTTCCAGACGCCGCCCGACGACGCGCCCGCGTAGTACGTGTTCATGTCGCCGGGAACCCCGACGACGGCCGCAACCCGGTTCCCGGGAGGGCCGACGAAGCGGTACTTCATCTCCTCGAACGGTCCCGGAGATTTCGGCGCCGTGGGCGTCGGCGTGGGCGCCGGCTTCGCGTTCTCTTTCCGCTCCTGCGCCCGAGACAACCCTGCGGAGGCGAGGAGCATCGCGAGCGTCAGAGCGATCACTCGAGGACGCGCTCTTTTCCCGTTATCCATCGCGAATCTCTCCTTCCGACAGCGCGCGAGGCGCGTCACGGTTCGGTGTCGCTCAGTTTTCCGGAATGATATCCAAGGCCGTCAGTGCTTCGGGACCTCGGCCGTCCAGTGAATCGCCACCGTCGCCGGCTGAGCGTTGCCCGCGGATTCTTCGATGATGGCCAGGATCCGGCCGTCCGGCGTTACCTCGAATTCCTGCCACACCTCGTTCGCTGGAATC
>JALYUA010000190.1 GCA_030854005.1 Acidobacteriota bacterium | reverse complement strand
GTGCTGATCTCCGCGTTCAACGCGCTGTCACTGTCTCCCGCTCTCGCGGCGATGCTCCTGCGGCCCCGCAAGGAAGGCCGCGGCCCCCTCGCGAAGTTCTTCGCCGGGTTCAATCGCTGGTTCGGGCGGGCGACCGACCGGTACGTGAACGTCTCCCACGGCCTGATCCGCAAAGCCCTCGTCACGATCGCGATCCTGCTCGGATTCGTGCTCATCGACGGGGTGATGGGCAAGAGGATTCCGACGAGCTTTCTCCCCGAGGAAGACTCGGGCTACATGCTCGTCAACGCCCAGCTTCCGCCGGCGGCCTCGCTGCAGCGCACCAACGAGGTGTGCCGGAAAATCGAGAAGATCCTCGCCGAAACGAAGGGAATTCGATACGGCACGAGCGTCATCGGGTTCAGTCTTCTGACCCGCGTCACGGCGACGTACAACGGCTTCTTCTTCGTCAGCCTGAAGCCCTGGTCGGAGCGCGAATCGAAGGACCTCGAGGCGAGCGCGATCCTTCAGACGTTGAACGGGCGGCTTTCGAAGGAGGTCCCCGAAGCGAACGCCTTCGCCTTCTCGCCCCCGGCGATCCCCGGCCTCGGGAGCGCGGGCGGCTTCTCGTTCTGGCTCCAGGACCGCAGCGGCCAGGACGTCGATTTCCTCGCCAAGAACCTGCAGACCTTTCTGGACGCGTGCCGCAAGCGCAAGGAGCTCACCGGCGTCAATTCCGTCTTCAACGCCGGGGTCCCGCAGGTGTTTGCCGACGTCGACCGCGACAAGGCTTTGAAGCAAGGTGTGGCGGTCGCGGACGTCTACCAGACGATGCAGGCCTATCTGGGCGGCCTCTATCTGAACCAGTTCAACCGGTTCGGGCGCCAGTGGCGCGTGTTCCTGCAGGCCGAGGGGGAGCAGCGCGGGTCGGCCGACGACATCGACCGGTACTTCGTCCGAAACGCGGATGGGAACATGCTCCCGCTCTCGTCGATCGTGACGATCCGGCGGATCTCCGGCCCCGAGTACACGAACCGGTTCAACCTGTATCGCGCGGCGCAGGTCATCGGGTCCGCGGCCCCCGGGTACAGCTCCGGCCAGGCGCTCGCGGTGCTCGAGGAGGTGGCGCACCAGGTGCTGCCGCCCGAAATGGGCTATGACTTCTCGGACCTCTCCTATCAGGAGCGCAGAGCGTCCGGCTCCGCGATCACGGTGTTTGCGCTCTCCCTCGTGTTCGTTTTCCTGATCCTCGCGGCGCTCTACGAAAGCTGGTCTCTGCCCTTCTCCGTTCTCCTCTCCGTTCCCATCGCCGTGTTCGGCGCCTTTCTGGGACTCTTCCTGAGGAAGTACGACCTCGACGTCTTTGCGCAGATCGGGCTCATCATGCTGATCGGTCTCTCGGCGAAGAACGCGATCCTGATCGTCGAGTTCGCGAAGCTCGAGTACGAGAAGGGACGAGACCTCGTCGATGCCGCGCTCCAGGGCGCGAGACTGCGTCTTCGTCCGATCCTCATGACGTCGTTCGCGTTCATCCTCGGCTGCGTGCCGCTGTGGATCGCGAAGGGATCCGGAGCGCACTCGCGCAGGATCCTCGGCACCGTCGTCATCGTGGGAATGCTCGCGGCGACGGGTCTCGCGATCTTCGTGATCCCGTCCCTGTTCGTCATGATCGAAAAGATCGCGACGCGAAAACATCCTCGAGCCGGCGGCGCGGCGGCCGTCGCCGCCACCGAGCCGGGAACGTCGGAGAGCTGACGTGCGGCGCCTCCGCGGGGCGGCCATCGCCGCCATTCTTCTGTCGACGGGATGTCTCCTGGGTCCGGCCTACCGCCGTCCGGCGATCCCGGCGCCCGACGCGCACCGCGGAGAGCTGACGCCCGCGGCGGCGGCTTCTCTCGCCGACCGGCCCTGGTGGGAGTTCTTCGGCGACGAGGCGTTGAAAGCGCTGATCGACGAGGCGCTCCGCAGCAATTTCGACGTCCGCGCCGCGGCCTGGCGGGTCGAGGAGTATCGGGCACGGGCCGGCATCGTCCGATCGGAGCTGCTCCCTCAGATTCAATACGACGGCCAGATTGCGCACGGCCGCCAGTCCGACTTCGTCTCCGGGAAGACCGACAGCCCCACGGGAACGATCCTCCAGGCGAACCTGGGCCTCTCGTGGGAGATCGACCTCTGGGGGCGCGTGCGGCGGCTCTCGGAGGCGGCGCTCGCGCAATACCTCTCGACGGAAGAGGCGCGACGCGGCGTCCTGCTGTCCGTCGTCTCGCAGGTGGCGGATTCCTATTTCCGGCTGCGCCAGCTCGACGAGCGCCTGGCGATTGCGCGCGGGACGACCGACGCCTTTCAGGGCACCTACGATCTCTTCAATCGCCAGCTCACGGGCGGGGTCGCCTCGGCGCTCCAGGTGTCGCGCGCGGAGGCGGCTCTCGGCACCGCCGCGGCGACAATCCCGGACGTCGAGAGGCAGATCGTCGCGGAGGAGAATCTCCTGTCCTTCCTGCTCGGCAGGAATCCCGGGCCGATCCCGCGGGGGCTCTCGCTGACCGAGCAGCCGGTGCCGCCCGAAGTCCCGGCGGGACTCCCGTCGGCTCTCCTCGAACGGCGTCCCGACGTGCGTCAGGCCGAACAGCAGCTCGTCGCCGCCAACGCCGGCATCGGAGCGGCTATCGCGAGCTTCTTTCCGACGATCTCGCTGACGGGAGCGTTTGGCGGAGTCAGTCCCCAGATCTCGGACCTCTTCGCGTCCGGCAAGAGCTGGTCGATCGCGGCGGGTCTTGCCGGCCCGATCTTCCAGGGGGGACGCCTGCGAAACCAGTACGGCGTGAGCCGCGCGCTCTTCGAGCAGGCGGCGGCTCAGTACGAGGCGGCGGTCCGCAACGCCTTCGGCGAGGTTTCGACGACTCTCGTCGCGCACGAGAAGCTCGCGGAGGTCGAGCGCCAGCAGGCGCGCACGGTCGCCGCGTACCGGGAAGCGGTCAGGCTCGCGAACGTCCGGTATCTGGCGGGACTCTCGAGCTACGTGGAGGTCCTGGATGCCCAGCAGCAGCTCTTCCCCGCCGAGATTTCGCTCGCGCAGACACGGTCGGCCCGGCTGACCAACCTGGTCGCCCTCTACCGGGCGCTCGGCGGCGGCTGGAATGTGCAGGACCCGGGATGGACGCGGCCGCCGGGGAGCCGGTGAGGAGGAGCTTCTCCCGGGGCCGTTGAGAAGGGAGACGCCGTCGGGGCATAGAATTTCCGCATGAGGCTCCGCCTGCGTCCAGCCCTCCGAGCGGCCGCCGTGCTGGCGTTTCTCGTCTGGACCGCGATCGCGCTCGCTCATCCCCGCACCCGCGTCGTTCCGCCGCGCGATCCCGTCGTGCCGCCCGACCCGGCGAAAGTCACCTTCAACCGGGACGTGGCTCCGCTCCTTCAGGCCCACTGTCAGACCTGTCATCACGAGGGCGGCATCGCCCCGTTTCCGCTGGTGACGTACCAGGACGCGCTCGCGAAGAAGACCCTGATCGCCTACAACACGAGCAACCGGATCATGCCGCCGTGGCACGTCGACTCGGCGTGCACGGATTTCGCCGACGATCCGTCGCTGACGGCCGCCGAGATCCAGACTTTCTCGGAATGGGCGTTCTCGGGAGCCGCGGAAGGCGACCCGAAGGACCTGCCGCCGCCGGTCCGCTTCTCTAGCGGGTGGGCGCTCGGCACACCGGACACCGTCCTCACCATGGCAACCCCGATGACGCCGGACTTCTCGAAAGGGGACGTGTACCGGTGCTTCGTCATGCCGACGGGACTCACCTCCGACCGGTACGTCGAGGCGGCGGAGGTGGTGCCCGGGGTCGCGAAAATGGTCCATCACGTGATCCTGTTCATCGACACGACCGGGGTGTCGGAGACGCTCGACGCCGAAGATCCGGGTCCGGGGTACTCCTGTTTCGGAGGACCCGGGTTCGCGCTGTCGTCCGCGCTCGGAGGCTGGGCCCCGGGAAACGTGCCGACGCGCCTGCCCGCGGGCGTTGGTCTCTCCCTTCCGAAGAGCTCCCGCATCGTCATGCAGGTCCACTACAGCGCGCTGTCCGGAGTCACCGCTCCGGACGTGACGGCCGTCGGGATCACGTATTCGAAGGCGCCGGTGCACAAGGTGCTGCGGATCGCCCCCGTGATCAACCAGAACTTCGTGCTCCCGGCGGGCGCTCCGGACACGGAGGTGACCGCGTCCGTGCCCTTCATCCCGCTCGACCTCCACCTGTACGCGGTGACTCCGCACATGCACCTTCTCGGACGGACGATGCACGTCCGCGCGACCGCCGGCGACGGGAGTCAGAGATGCCTCGTGGACGTCCCGGACTGGAACTTTCACTGGCAGCGCTCTTATTTCTTCCGCGATCCGCCGCCTCTGCCGGCCGGCAGCCGTGTGGATCTCGTCGCGCACTACGACAACTCGAGCGCAAATCCGCAGAACGTGTCGAGACCGCCGAAGGAGGTTCGCTGGGGCGAGAGCACGACGGACGAGATGTGCATCGCGTTTCTCTGGTTCACGATCGACATCGAGGACGCGAGCCCGGGCGCGGCCGCGCGGTCGGCGTCGAAGCGGATCGAGCCTTTCTGGGAGGTCGACTGGCCGGTCGTGCCTCACCCGCGGGACGCCGACGTGCCCGGGCACTGGCACCACGGGTCCGCCCCGCGTCCGGGCGGTCCCGGCGCGCCGCCCCTCTGACGCCGTCCTACTTTTTTCTCGAGCTCTTCGGGCGCCGTCCTGAGACGGCCGGCTTGCGGTAGCTCGCGGCGCCCGCTTCGATCCGCCGACGCGCCGCCTGGGGGCCGTAACGTCCCGTCGGTTCGAAGCGCTTCCCCTTCGCCTCGTTGTAGGAGACGAAGAAGTGCTCGATCTCGGCGATCAGAAGTTCGGGAAGATCATCCAGGGAGCGAAGATGCTTCGATGACCGGGAGGCGTCGGCAACGCCGATCAGCCGGTCGTTGCGCTCTGTCTTCCCCTCCTCGGTCTGTTCGGCCGCGATCACGCCCAGGAGCCGCGCTTCGACCAGGCAGCCGACGAAGGCGGGCTCGTCCATGAGGAGAAGGATGTCCAGAGCATCTCCGTCC
>JALYUA010000189.1 GCA_030854005.1 Acidobacteriota bacterium | reverse complement strand
ATCAGGCCGACTTCGCCGCGCGGCACCATTCCGGCACCGACGAACGTTCGCCGCGTGCCACGCCCCGCGAAAAATCCCGCCGCGAACTTTCCCGCGAATCCGACCGCGGTGAGCCCCGCCGCGAGGAGCAGTGAGCTCCGATTCTCCGCAGACCGAGGATCGAGTAATGCGACGTCGACCTGCGCTCCCACCGCAACGAAGAAGAGAGGAGCGAACACGTCCACGACCGGCTTCACGGCGCGGTCGATATCGTGACGGCGATTGGTGCGCGCGAGCACGAGCCCCGTCGCAAAGGCCCCGACGATTTCGGCGGACCCCGCCTTCTTCGCCGCGACCGACATCAGGAGGGCGAGCCCGACGGCGGCAGCGAGAAGGATGCCGCGGACGTTCGCCCGGCCGACGATCCGTATCAGTCGGCGTCCGATCGGGATTCCGGCGGCAACCGCGAGCAGGAGAAACCCGATGGCCAGACCGGTCGCCCTCACGACCGTTCCGATCGCGCCGCCCTCTGCTCTCCCCATCTGGCTGACAACGGCGAGGACGACGAGGCCCAGAACGTCGTCGACGACCGCCGCGCCGAGAATGATGCGCCCCTCCCGCGTGTCGAGCACGCCGAGCTCCGACAGAACCCGGCCGGTGATTCCGATCGACGTCGCCGTCAGCGCGGCCCCCACGAAAACGGACGTCACGACCGGATGCCCCAGAGCCCGTGTCAGGACAAATCCTCCCGCGAAGGGCATGACCATCCCGGCGAGCGCGACGTTCAACGCCGGAATGCCGACGCGGACGAGCTCCTGGAGGTCGGTTTCGAGGCCGACTTCGAAGAGAAGCAGAATCACCCCGATCTGGGCGAGAAGCAGCAGGGCGTCGGAAACGGGAACCCATCCCAGGAGCGAGGGACCAAGGATCACCCCCGCGAGCAGCTCTCCCAGGACGGACGGTTGCCCGATCCGCTCCGCGAGCTCGCCGAGCACCTTCGCGCCCAGCAATGCGGCCGCGAAGGCGAGAAGGATGTCGGGTCCCGAATGAGGTCCCATCAGCAACCCGCTTCTGTTTCTCTTATCTTCCGAACCGGACCGGCAGGGATTCCAATCCACGAAGAACGAGTCCCCGCCGCCACCGGAGCGACGTATCGGAAACCGCGAGGCTCAAATCCGGCGCGCGCCGAAGGAGAGTCATGATGGCGATTCGTCCTTCGAGTCGCGCGAGCGGTGCTCCCAGACAGAAGTGGACGCCGAGCCCGAAGGCGAGGTGGCGGTTCGGATCCCTTGACAGATCCAGAACGTCCGGATTGGCGAACTGCCGCTCGTCCCGGTTCGCGGACGCCAGCACGGCGTAGACGAGGCTTCCCCTCGGGATCATCGCGCCGCGAATCTCCACGTCCTCGCGCGCGTATCGCTCCGTCGCGAATTCCAGCGGTCCGTCGAAGCGCAGCAGCTCCTCGATCGCCTTCGGTCCGAGCTCCGGGTCCGTTCGGAGAGTCTTCATCTGATCGGGATTCCCGATAAGCGCCCTCGTTCCATTCCCGATCAGGTTCACCGTCGTCTCGTGGCCGGCGATGAGAAGGAGAAAGATCATCGCCACGAGCTCGTCCGCATTCAACCGCTGGCCTTCTTCCTCAGCCAGAACGAGAGCGCTGATCAGATCGTCCCGGGGTTCGGATCTCCGGCGTTCTATCAGTTTTCGAATGTAGCGGAGAAACCTAAGGACGCTCGGAATCGCGCGAAACATCCCCGGCCCGGAGGGATCGGCGGCCACGATGACCCGGGACCAACGGTGAAAGCGATGTCGATCTTCCGCCGGCACGCCCAGCATTTCCGCGATGATGGTGGTCGGTATCGGGAGCGCGTAATCGCGGATGAGGTCCATCCGGCCGGCCGCTCGGACTCCATCGAGCAAGTCATCGGCGACCGACTGGATGCGCTCGGCCATCCGCTCGACGAGACGGGGGGTGAAACCCTTCTGAACGATGCCGCGCAGACGGCCGTGGTCCGGCGCGTCGACGTCGAGCATGTTGCGGGTCAGCGGACGAAAGATCCCGGGCATCCACGGTTCCCGACCGAGCTCCTCGGCCGTCAACGCATTCTTCCTGTCCTTCACGAATCGGGAGTCGCGAAGGAGGGATGCGACATCTTCATGGCGGGTGACCAGCCAGGCGATTCGCCGGTCCGGGAGGGCCACGCGGAGAACGGGCATCTCGTCGCGGAGGCGCGCGTACGCCGGATACGGGTTCGCCTTGAAGGCGCGGGTGCCGAGCCTCAGTTCATCCTGACCTGGTGCGCTGACCATGAGCCCGCGCATCGTCCCATGAAGCATGCGGGCCGTTCCACGAAAGCGCTTTGCTCTTCTCAGGAAGATCCGGCGTCTCTCCCCTTGCGCACAGGCATCCGCGCCGAGCTCCGCCGGCTCGAGCGGGCGCGCGACTGCGGATCGACATACACCTCGAGCGAGTCCGCGATCAGCGCGACCGCGGCGATCGCCGCCGCCCCGGCCGCCACGAAACAGAAGACCCTCGCACTTCCTGCCCGAAGAGTTTCCCCGAGCGCGATAAAAGCCGGCCCGAGGATGAGACCCAGGATCGCCGCGGCGAGCCGGGCTCTCGGACGGAAGCCTCTCGGAGGAAGCATCAGGCGGCGCTTCCGACCTGGCGCCGGACCCGCACGGGCAGCACGACGGTCTCGATGCCCGCGAACTGCAGGCGCCGTTGGATCGCGAGGGCGGTTTCGTTGTGGAGGATCCGGTGGACGAGATTGTCTTTCTCGAAGACGAGGGCTCCGAGGAAGAAGACGCAGCGCGGATACTCGGCGCGGGTCGATTGCGCGAGGTCGGCGAGCGTCTCGACGACCTCCGTCGCAATGGACTCCCGCGCCTCCGCGCGAAATCCAAAGCGCCGCGCGAACTGCACGTACTTCCCGAGGCTGTCGCGGGTCGACCGTTGAAGAGCCTCGATCTCGTCGGCGCCCTTGAAGCTGGCGGAGTCGATGACCCCGACCGAAACGAACAGGTAGTCCTTGAATTGTCCCGGGAAGAGCTGCTGAATCGTCAGGAACGTGTGGATTCCGACGCCGCTGAATCCGTTGACGAGGAGGGCAGCGACCGGCTGGGTGGGATCCACGGGACCCTCGGGGACCTCGTGCGGCCGGACGGGAATGTGGAGCAGGACGTCATCCAGCCGGCGAAGCTGCTCGCGGACCCGTTCGTAGTGGCGCCGGACCGCGAAGGCCAGAAGGATGAACGCGGACGTCACGACCACGGTCAGCCAGCCGCCTTCCGTGAATTTCTCGACGATGCTCACGATCAGGATCGAGAGGCACATCGTCAGCCCGGTGCCGTGGATCGCGAGGTTGCGCCGCCAGTTCCGGTGCTCCGGGTTCTTGCGGGTGGTGATCCAGAAGCGCGACATGCCGAGCTCGGTGAGAGTGAAGGTGAGGAAGACGTTGATCGAGTACATGAGGATCAGGAGATCGCTCTTGCCTTTGGAGTAGAGAAGGACCGCGACGGCCCCGGCGCCCATGAGAAAGACGCCGTTCTTCGTCACCAGACGGTCGGACAGCTGGGCGAAACGGCGCGGCACCCACGAGTCCACCGCCATGTTCGCGAGAATCCGTGGACCGTCGATGAAACCGGCCTGAGCCGCGACAAAGAGCAGCGCCCCCTCCGAGACCAGGGTCACGATGACCAGGGTGCCGCCGAGGTCGAATCCGCCGAGCCTCCACGGCCCGAAGAGCCGCTCGGCCAGGACGGCGTTCAGCGTCTTGCCGGGCGCCGAGTGGGCGTGAATCAGCAGGTAGCAGAAGAGGATCCCGCCGGCGGTGAACGCCAGAGACAGCGCCATGTACAGCATCGTCCGCTTCGCGTTGCGGACCCGGGGCTCGCGAAGGATCTGCACGCCGTTCGAGACCGCCTCGATGCCCGTATAGGTTCCGCCGCCGAGGGAGTAAGCGCGCAGGAGGATGAAGAGCGTCGGAAACAGGCCGATTGCCGAGGAAGTCGTGCGCGCTTCCGTGACCGCTCCCCGGAGGACGGACGGCAGCGCTGAGAAGTGATCGATGAGGCCGTAGGAAATGAGCACCACGTGAGTGGCGACGAAGACGAGGAAGATGGGCAGGAGGACCTTCACCGACTCCTTCACGCCCCGCAGGTTCAACACAACGAGCAGACACAGCACGACGACCTCGGTCATGAGCTTGTGGCTCACCCACGCGCGCGGCAGAAAACTGAAGACGGCGTCGCAGCCCGTCGCGACGGAGACCGTGATCGTGAGCACATAGTCGACGATCAGCGCGCATCCGGAGACGACCCCGAACCGAGGGCCGAGCAGCTTCGTGGCGACGAGGTATCCGCCGCCGCCGCCCGGGAAGTGCTCGATGAGGAGGCTGTAGGCGAAGGAGATGATGAAGACGGTGCCGGCCATCATCACGCAGAGAAAGACCGCGAGATACATGTGCTGCCCGAGGGCCTTGAACGCTTCCTCCGGCCCGTAGGCGGACGAGGAGAGGCCGTCCGCCCCGAGCCCGACCCAGGCGAGAAA
>JALYUA010000188.1 GCA_030854005.1 Acidobacteriota bacterium | reverse complement strand
GCCGACCACGCCGCCGTTTCGGCCCGGGTCAGGCCGGGCGAGAGCCGCCTGGCGAGAGCCCACCCGGCGAGCCACGTCACGCCGAGCGCGGCCAAGACGCGCCAGGCGCCGCCCTCGGCGATCAACGGCGTGACAGAAACCCGTTCGGCAGAGGCTCTCCCCCGGGCAGGCTTTCCATCGGGCGGGCGTAGACAGCGACGAATTCCGCCTCGGCGATCCTCTCGGAGTCGAGCACCCGGCGCGGGGCCAGAAAGTAGACCGCCTGATAGCGATAGACGTCGGGGCGCGGCGGCACGATGACGGCGACGGCGGCGCTCTTCGGAGTCCTCCGCGCCACTTCATCGAGAAAGTCTTCGAACACGGGATCGAGGGCGAATCGGGCGAGCTCGGCGCGAGAGACGGATCCGCCGCCGAGCTCTCGCGCCAGGAGTCTGGCCCGCGGGAGCACGTCGCGCGCGCGAATCGAAGCCGCCTCGGTCGCGCCGAGAATCAGGAGCAGCGCTCCGGGCAGCGCGCGCCGGAATCGACGCATCGGATCAGGATCCCTGCGGGGCGCGCACCCGGCTCGCCAACACGCCGATCCCCTCGATCTCGACTTCCACCGTCTCTCCCGGCGAGAGCGGGGCGATGCCGGCCGGGGTGCCGGTCAGGATCAGGTCGCCCGGGAAGAGCGTCATCATCCGGGAGATGTAGCCGACGAGAAACCGCGGAGAGAAAACCATCTCGGACGTGCGCGACGACTGTTTCATGGTCCCGTTGACGCGGGTCGAGATCGCGAGATCGGACGGATCGAGCCCGGAGACGATCTCGGGACCGATCGGGCAGAACGTATCGAACGACTTCGCCCGCGCCCACTGTCCATCCTTTTTCTGGAGGTCGCGGGCCGTCACATCGTTGGCGCAGCACACGCCGGCGAGGGCATCGAGCCAGTCGGCCTCCGGCCAGTTTTTCACGCGGCGGCCGATCACCAGCGCGAGCTCCCCCTCGAAATCGACTCGGGCCGACTCGGGCGGAAGCACGATCTCGCCGCCGCTCCCCCACACGACGGCGGAAGGCGCCTTCAGAAAGAGCAGCGGCTCCTCCTCGGACGCCGTGTTACCGAGCTCCTTCGCATGCTCCCGGTAGTTTCGTCCGACGGCGACGATCTTGCCGGGAGGGGGCGGCGCCTGCGGCGATCCAAACGGGATGCGTGTTACTCCTGCCATGCTTCCTCCGTCATATCGGCGGTAAAGATCTCCCGCGCGTCCCCCGTCAGCGCCGCGTCCACGACACCCTCGTCGGTTTCCGCGAAGACGACCGTGAACGCCGCGCCGCTCCGCGTCTCGCACACCACCGGCGGCGTCACCCTCCCCTCCCGGGAGGCGACGACCGCGGCGGCCACGACCCCGGAGCCGCAGGCGAGCGTCTCTCCCTCGACGCCCCGCTCGAAAGTCCGCACCGCGATGCGGCTCGGGCCGGCGACGCGGACGAAGTTGACGTTCGCGCCGTCGGGCATCGCCGGGTGGCGGCGCAGCGGAGGTCCCAGGCGCGCCACGTCGAGGGCCTCGAGATCTTCTCCGTCGTCGAGAAGGACGACGAGATGCGGCACCCCGACGTGCATCGGGATTCCCAGGGCGGCGGGTCGCCGCGGAAAAACCGCCGGCGCCCCGGTTGCCGAGAGCGGCAGCGGATCGCCGGGCCTCGGAAGCGGCGGCAGTGCGAGCGAGACGGTCTCCTGGTCGACCAGAGCCGCGATCGTCGCCCATCCCGTCTCGAGCACGGGCTCTCGGCCCGACACCAACCGCCGCGTGACGGCGTAGCGGGCGGCGCAGCGCGTTCCGTTCGCGCAGAAGGCGGCGAGACCCCCGTCGGCGTTGAAGTAGTCGAGGTGGATCCGCCCTTCGGCGCCTCCCGAGAGAAAGAGCGCGCCGTCGGCGCCCACCGAGACGCCACGCCGGCAGAGACGCGAGACCACAGTTCGATCGGCCTCCGAGAGAGCCCGGCCGTCGGCTTCGAAGACGAGGAAGTCGTTGCCCCCGCCCGCCATCTTCACGAACCGCCGCGGCACCGCCACGAGGGAAAAGCTATCAGCTGTCGGCTCTCAGCTCTCCGCTCTCACCGACTCGCTTCCGAGAATTGGTCATTTACGGAGTCGTGACGAACGTGCAAATCCGTCCTGACGTTGCTTCCGAGCCGAGTGAAGGATCGGCTGACAGCTGATAGCTGATAGCTGATAGCTGTCAGTTCTACAGCGGCTCCGCGACCGCCGCCGGGGACGGCGCACTCGCGTTGCCCGTCCGGTCGATCGACTTCACCGTGTAGACGTAGCGGTGGCCGGCGGACACCTTCGTGTCGTTGAAGAAGCTGTCGATGGCCAGCTCCGGGTTCAGCCGGACCGGCGGCGCGCCGCCTTCGGAGCGGAAGACGGCGTACCCGGCGAGGTCCGGAGCGCCGACGGGATCCCAGACGAGGCGCACCAGCCCGGTCTCCGGCAGGGCGTCGAGCCGCGGCGGCGGCGGCGGCGGAAACACGTCGCGATAGTCGAGAGCGGCCTCGACGGCGGCGGCTCCTTCGATCTTCGGCTTGGCCGGGAGCGTCGCGCGAAGCGTGTAGACGAGCGCGCCGTACGGCGGCGACGCGTCCACGAACCCGGTGCCCGTGATCGGAGCGGCGTTCAACGGGGCAGCATAGTCCTCCTCGGGGAGGCTGCGCCGGTAGACGAAGTACCCGCCCACCGCCACGGGCTCCCGCCCGAGCAGATCGCGGGTCGGCGGGAGCCACTCGAGACAGACGCGGCCGTCTTCGGGCGTCACGGCCAGGATCACCGGAGGTCCGGGCGGCACTTCCGGCGACATCGTGACGAGATTGGAGAGCGGGCTCCTGTCGCCGTCGCGCCGGACGGAGACGACGGCGTAGGCGACGGCGGAAGGCGCGGGCTTCCGGGCGAACAGCGGGGGAAGCGGGTCGTCGAAGACGATGCTCGCCCCGCGCGTGCGCCGCGCGATCTCGGCGACCGGAAGCGTCGCGATGCGTTCGGCGTCCCGATAGAAGCTCTCCTCGGCGACACGGGCGTTGACCGCGGCCTGTCGCGTTCCCGCGGCCGGCGCGAGGTCGCCGCGGGCGGACCCGGACGCCGTCGGGCCGGGCCGCCGGGGCGCGGTCAGCGACGGCGACGGGTTGACGAGCCGATACACCTCGATCGAAGCGAGGTCCGTCAGGGGAAGCCCGCTCATCAGGCGATCGGGATAGGTGAACGTCAGAACCGCGTCCGCGCCTTCCTGCTCGATGGCGAGGTCCGTGATCGCGCGGGGCCCCCGCGGAAAGGGTGGCGACGGGTCTCCCTTCTTGCCGCAGGAAGAGGCGAGCAGCAGCGCCGCACCCAAGAGGAAGGTGAGGACGATCGCGCGGCGACAGGACGGCGGAGCGGTCATTTCGCGCGCATCACTTCGTTCATCGCCCTTCGCCGTTCGCCCTTCGCCGGGCGCGTCCCAGCGCCCGCGCCCTCTTACAGGACGTAGCGCGACAGGTCCTCGTTCTTGACGAGATCGGAGAGCGCGGCGCTGACGTCCGACGCTTCGATGCGAATTGTCTGGCCCGCGTTCTCGGGCCCCGCAAACGAGATGTCCTCCAGCAGGCGCTCCAGGATCGTGTGGAGGCGGCGCGCGCCGATGTTCTCGAGGAGCCGGTTGACGCGCTCGGCGTCGCGCGCGATCTCGCGCACCGCGTCATCGGAAAACTGCAGGTCGACCTTCTCCGCCGACAGGAGAGCCCGATACTGCTTCAGCAGCGCATTCTCCGGTTCCGAGAGAATGCGAACGAAGTCCTCTTCCGTGAGCGAGTCGAGCTCGACGCGGATCGGAAAGCGTCCCTGGAGCTCGGGGATCAGGTCGGACGGCTTGGAGACGTGGAACGCGCCGGCCGCGATGAACAGCACGTGGTCGGTCTTCACGAACCCGTACTTCGTGTTGACGGACGTGCCTTCGACGATCGGGAGAAGATCGCGCTGAACGCCTTCGCGCGAAACGTCCGGACCACGTCCGGACTCGCGGCCGGCGACCTTGTCGATCTCGTCCAGGAACACGATGCCGGAGGATTGCGCGCGCTCCACGGCCTCGCGAGCGACGACGCCCGGATCGACGAGCCGCCCTTCCTCCTCCGCCTGGATGATCTCCCGCGCTTCGGCGACCGTCGCCTTGCGCCTTTTCTTCTTGCTTCCGAAGAGGCCCGGCAGCATCTCCTTGACGTTGATATCCATCTCCTCGACGCCCTGGTTCGTCACGATCTCGAAAGACGGAAACGTCTTGTCGGCAACCTCGACTTCGACCAGGCGGTCCTCGAGCTGGCCCTCCTGGAGGAGCATCCGGAGCCGCGCGCGCGTCTCCTCCGCGTCGCGCTCGGGCAACGGCGGCATCAGGAGGTCGAGAAGCCGCTGCTCGGTGCGAGCCTTGGCCCGCTCGCGGATCTCCGCGGTCTTTTCCTCGCGCACCATATGGACCGCGACCTCGGTCAGATCGCGGACGATCGACTCGACGTCGCGGCCGACGTAGCCCACCTCCGTGAACTTCGACGCCTCGACCTTCAGGAACGGCGCGTCCGCCAGGCGGGCGAGCCGGCGGGCGATCTCCGTCTTCCCGACTCCGGTCGGGCCGATCATCAGGATGTTCTTCGGAAGGATCTCGCGCGACATTTCGGGCTCGAGCTGCTGCCGCCGCCACCGGTTGCGAAGCGCGACCGCCACGGCCTTCTTCGCCTTGCGCTGTCCGATGACGTACTTGTCGAGCTCGGCGACGATCTCCCGGGGCGTCCGCGCGCCCGGCAGCACGACGGGCTCGGCGACGGGCTTTTCACCGGGCATCAGGAAGACCATGTCGCCTTCGGCGGATCTATCACAAGCATCTGGCCCGATGGAGGATACCAAACGGAATCTGGTGGACCCGTCGGCAGGGGCGGGCGCGCGTTAGAATTCGTATACACAACGTGACAACCCCGACCGCCCCTCCGGGGCAGGGCGACCCCGCGGAAGCGGACCGCGGAGGTCTTCCGCGGCCGGCGGAGGAGCCTTGAGAACCCGGGTTCAGGTCCTCGCCCTTATCCTCTTCTCGGTTCTTCTGCTGAGTTCACAGTTCGAATTCAAGCGCGACTTCGATCCGGAACAAGTCCGGCAGTCCGCCGAACAGATCTCCTCCCAGGCGTCGTGGCTCGCAAGGACGGCTCCGGACTTCGAAGAAACCGCGATGGACGGGAAGCGGTTCCACCTCGCCGATGAGATCGGCAGGCGCGTGGTGATCCTGAATTTTTTCGCGAACTGGTGTCAGCCCTGTCGGCAGGAGATGCCGGAACTCAACCGCTTTCGACGCTCCGAATCGAGCAAAGACGTGCTCTTCATAGGAGTGGACGCCGCTGAAGAGCGCCCGCAAGTCGAAAAGTTCGTGCAGGACTTCTCGATTGATTTTCCGGTCGTAATCGACCATCCGGGCGGCGTGCGAAAGAAGTACGGAGTGAGCTCCTACCCGACCACCG
>JALYUA010000180.1 GCA_030854005.1 Acidobacteriota bacterium | reverse complement strand
CTGATGGTCCGCGCGGATCATGGGCTGGTTCGTCGGGATGACCACCACGTCGAGCTTGTAGATCTGGTGGAATTCGGACGCCTCGGTGTCCGCGGTGCCGGTCATGCCGGCGAGCTTCTCGTACAGGCGGAAGTAGTTCTGCAGCGTGATCGTCGCCAGCGTCTGATTCTCGCGCTCGATCTTGACGTTCTCCTTCGCCTCGACCGCCTGGTGAAGGCCGTCTGACCAGCGCCGGCCGGGGAGCACACGGCCGGTGAACTCGTCGACGATCAGGACCTGGCCGTCGCGCACCATGTAGTCGACGTCGCGCCTGTACAGCGCGTGCGCCCTCAGCGCCTGCTCGATGCCGTGCAGAAGGTCGATGTTCTGGAGCTCATAGAGGTTGTCGACGCGGATCAGCTTCTCCGCCTTCGCGACTCCCTCTTCCGTGAGGACGGCGGTGCGCGACTTCTCGTCGACCAGGTAATCGCCGGTCGTCGTCTTGTTCCCGTGCTTGTCCGTCTCCTCCTTGCCCTTGACGAGGCTCGGGATGATGCGGTTGCACTTGTAGTAGATGTCCGTGTTCTCTTCCGAGGGGCCCGAGATGATCAGGGGAGTCCGGGCCTCGTCGACGAGGATCGAGTCGACCTCGTCCACGATCGCGTACACGTGCTCGCGCTGGACCATCGCCTCGATCTCGAACTTCATGTTGTCGCGCAGGTAGTCGAAACCGAATTCGTTGTTCGTGCCGTAAGTGACGTCGCACGCGTAAGCCGCCTGCCGCTCGTCATCCAGCAGGCTGTTCTGAATGCATCCGACCGTCAGGCCGAGGAACCGATAGATGCGCCCCATCCATTCGGCGTCGCGGCGCGCCAGGTAGTCGTTGACCGTGATCACGTGCACGCCCCGTCCCGTCAGGGCGTTCAAGTACACGGGCATGGTGGCGACGAGCGTCTTGCCCTCGCCGGTCTTCATCTCCGAGATCTTTCCCTGGTGGAGCACCATGCCGCCGATCAGCTGCACGTCGAACGGGCGCATGCCGAGGGTCCGGACGGACGCTTCGCGGACGACGGCGAAGGCCTCCTCGAGCAGCTCGTCCAGGGCGGCGGCGCGGAGGGCTTTCAGCTCCTTCGGGTCCTCGGGGACGTCTTTGAGTGCGTCCGAGAGCCGCTCCCGGAATTCCGCTGTCCTGGCGCGGAGGGCGTCGTCGGAAAGAGCCTGGATGGACGGCTCGAGGTCGTTGATCCTCCGCACGCGGGGGAGCAGCTTCTTGATGTCCCGCTCGTGTTGCGTGCCAAAGACCTTGGCGAGGACGCGATCGATCATATTTGGAGCCTAAACCCTTCTCGGAGGGAGTTTATTCGCATTCTGGGGGACGCGAGGCGGGAGGGGGCAGCCGAGAGGCGGGGGGACTTGATTCCGATCCAGTTGACCGCGGAGTACGGCGGCCTTCTCGCTCCCGTTGGTCGCTCGGCTCCGATTTCCGGCCCCGAGTCCCGTCCCGCGGCTACTTCGCGTCGAGGATGTACTCGAGGGGATTCAACAGGTGGTCGCCCTGGCGCACTTCGTAGTGAAGGTGCGGACCCGTGGAGCGGCCGGTCGAGCCGACGAGGCCGACGCGCTCACCGCGGCTGACCTTCTGGCCTTCCCGGACGAGGTTCGCGTCGAGGTGTCCGTAGACGGTGCGATAGCCGTTCCCGTGGTCGATCTCCACCGCTTTTCCGTAATCGCCCGCCCAGCCGCTTTGGATGACGGTGCCCGAGGCGGTCGCGAGCACGGGCTCGCGGCGGCGCGTCGAGATGTCGAGCCCCGGGTGGAACGCGCCCTGCCCGGTGATCGGATCCCGGCGGGAGCCGAACCCGGAATTCAGCAGACCGCGGACGGGGGCGACGGTGGGCATGGAGGAGACGAGCACCTCGCGGCGCGCGAACTGGCTCTCGAGCGTGTTCAGGCGAGATCCCACGAAAGCGCTTCTCTCGTCGAGGGGAGAGGCGGACGCGTCCATCGCGAGCGGGCCGCCCGCGCCCGTCCTGCCGGATTCCGCCAGACCCGCCACGATCGAAAGCCGGCGCGTGCGCGACTCGAAGTTCGACAGCTGGCGGGCGAGGCCCTGCAGGCGGCCGTGGAGGGCGGCGGAGGTCGACTTCAACCGGGCGTTGTCGGCGAGGACCTGGAGGTACTGGCGGTCGCGACGGGTGGAAGACAGGAAGGCCCATCCGAACGTCACGGCCGCGAGAAGGACCAGGGCCGCGCTTCCAGCGATCACGGAAAGGAAGCGGGTCGAAACGGTCACCTTGCGGAACTTCGCTTTCGCGTGCGGCACGAAGATGATCGTGTTGTACTTCAAGGGCGCCTCCTCGGCCAATGGCTCCGCTGGTACTCCAAAATGAGCGCCGCGGAGAAGCCTCAGTTCCTTGTCTCTGTCGGGTAGGGTCGATGGTAGGGGGTCGGCCGGCCCCTGTCAAGGCGTTCCCACTCCTCTTCCGGCCCGCGGCTTCTATACGCCAGAGCCTCCGCGAGATGCTGGTTGGAAACGGACTCCGATCCGGCGAGGTCCGCCACCGTACGGGCGACGCGCAAGGCCCGGTGCACGGCGCGCACGGAGAGTCCCATCCGGTCGACCGCCGCCGCGAGGATGTCGCGTCCGCCGCGCGCGAGCTCGACCGCCGTCTCGATCCCGGCAGAGGCAAGCTCCGCGTTTCGGAAGCCTTCCCTCCCCGGAAACCGTTTCGCGGCGACGGCCCGCGCGCGCACGACCCGCTCGCGGATCGTGGCCGAAGGCTCTCCAGCAGCCTCGCGCTCGAGATCCGCCCAGGGGACCGGCGGAACCTCGACGTGGAGGTCGATGCGGTCGAGCAGGGGACCGGAGAGCCGCCGCGCGTAGCGGAGCCGCTCGCCCGCCGAGCACCGGCACATGCGCCGCGGGTCTCCCGCGAAGCCGCACGGGCAGGGGTTCATGGCGGCCACCAGAAGGAAGTCGGACGGGAAGACGGACGCGCCTCCCACCCGGACCAGGCAGACGCGCTTCTCCTCGAGCGGCTGCCGGATGCCCTCGAGCACATCCCGCCGAAACTCCGGAAATTCGTCCAGAAAAAGCACACCTCGGTGGGCGAGCGAGATCTCTCCGGGCCGCGGCCGGGTCCCTCCTCCCACCAGTCCGGGAGCCGAGATTCCGTGATGGGGGGAGCGAAACGGCGGCTGAAGGAGCAGTCCCCGCCCCGACGGCAACGCGCCCGCGATCGAATGAACCGATGTGACCTCGATCGATTCGGACCTCGTCAGCGGCGGAAGAATGGTCGGGAGCCGGCGGGCGAGCATCGTCTTGCCGGTCCCCGGAGGGCCCGAAAGGAGGACGTGGTGCCCGCCGGCGGCGGCGACTTCCAGCGCCCGCCGCGCGAGCGCCTGCCCCCGGATCTCCGAAAAGTCGGCGGCCCGCGAGTCGCGAGCCGGCGGGACAGCGCCCGGCTGCGGCGCGTCAGAGGGGCCCGGATCCTCTCCGAGCAGATGCGCGACGGTCGCCGCGAGCGACCGGACCGGGACGGTGCGAATGCCGTCGACGGCGGACGCCTCCGCCGCGTTTTCGGCGGGCACCACGAGCTCTTCGAATCCGGCGCCGCGGGCGGCCAGCGCGAGGCACAGCGCGCCGCAAACCGGGCGAACCTCTCCGTTCAATCCCAGCTCGCCGACGAAGAGCCTCTTTTTTTCGACCGCCGGTTCGAGCCCGGCGACGAGCAGGAACGCGACGGCAATCGGGAGGTCGATCGCGGCGCCCGCCTTGCGGAGCGTGGCCGGAGCGAGATTCACGGTGATCGCGCCTCCCGGCAGCGCGTACCCGCTGTTGCGAAGCGCGGAGCGGACGCGCTCGCGCGCTTCCCGGATCCCCGCGTCGGGCAGGCCCACGATCTGAAACGACGGCAATCCTCGCGAGACATCGAGCTCCACGTCCAGAACGTGTGCCTCGATTCCAATGGTCGCGGCTGAGTGAACGCGAACGAGCATGCGGGCCTCCTCGAGGGGGAGGAGGACGCCCGGCGCGGAACCGGTGAGGACGGGGGGATATTACAGCTGTCAGCTCTCAGCGGTCGCCGAAACTGAAAACTGAGAACTCAGAATTATCGAGTCGGAATCCTCAGCCGGTCGCCCGGGCGAATGTCGGACGACGCCGCCAGGCTGTTCGCCTTCATCAGTCTCTGGACCGTGGTCCCGTTGCGCGCCGCGATCCGGTAGAGCGTGTCGCCGCCGCGGACCTTGTAGCTGCGCGACGCGGCGACGACGGCCGGCTTGCGCCGGGACGAGCCGCGCTCCCCGTGAACCCCCTTCTTCCCCTTGCGGGGCGCCGCGACGGCGATCACCTCGTGCTGCGGAATCACGACGACCTGCCCGCGCCGGAGCTTGACCCTGGCGGAGAGGGAGTTTGCCGAGGCGAGGTCGGCCACCGCAACGTGGAAGCGCCGCGCGACGGACGCGAGGGTCTCTCCGCGCCGCGCAACGTGCCGCTTGAAGACGGCAGGCCTCGCGGTGGGAGCCTCGGCGTAGGCGAGCCGCACGGCTTCGGCGGTGCCGACAGGGACTTTCAGGAGGTAACCGTCGGAGAGCCGTGGCGTCACCTCGCTGCGCAGCTCGGGGTTCAGACGCTGGAGCTCGTCGATGCCGACCTTCTCGCCGGACGTCAGATGGCGCAGCCTGACCGCGCGGTCGAGAAGCACGGTCTCGTACTCGAGCGGCTTCTCGTATTCGACGTCGAACCCGTAGTGCGCCGGGTTCTTCGCGATCAGAGTGGCTGCGATGACGGCCGGAACGTAATTCTGCGTCTGAGGCTTCAGGATTCCGGTCGCGGCGAGCTGCCAGAAGTCGGTGATCCCGCTCTTCTCCATCGCCCTCAGGACCCGCCCCTCGCCGGCGTTGTACGCGGCGAGCGCCAGGTACCAGTCGTGAAAAAGCTCGTGGAGGTAGCGGAGATGCTTCGCGGCGGCGCGGGTCGCCTTCTCGGGGTCGCTGCGCTCGTCGATGACCGCGCTCGAATTCAGGCCGTACTGGCGGCCGGTCTTCGGCATGAACTGCCAGATGCCGTGCGCCGTGGCCGAGGAGTGGGCGCGAGGCAGGAACGAGGACTCGATCAGAGCCACCTGGGCAAGGTCTCCGGGGATTCCCTCCTCCTTGAAGACCCGGTGGATCATCGGCATGTACCGGCCGGACCTCGCGAGCCCCCGGCCGATGATGTCGTGCAGGTCGTGCTGGAAGGTCGCCAGGATCTTCAGGACCCCTTCGTTGACCACGATCGGAATGTCGTAGGAGACTCCCGGGGCGTCCGACGCGACGGCGGAAGCGGCCTCCGAAATGGCTTCGGCGCTCGCTTCCACGGGAGCTTCGATCTTCTGGAGCTCCGGCGAAAGGTGGTCTCCTTCGCCGGACGCGGTCTCCTCGGGCGGGGCGGCCAGGGCCTCGTACCGGACGATCCCCTCCCACAGCTCGGCCGAAAAAGACGCGATCTCGGGGTTCGTCACAGGAGGCCCGCCCTCAGGCCGGACCGTCCCGAGGGCCCGGTCAAAATAGAACTGGGCGCACTGGAAGTCGCCCTGAAGAGCGGATTGCCGACCGAGCTCGAAGTCGGAGGCCGCCTGCGCCACGAGCCGGGTTTCGGGGGAAACGGGCCGCACCGTCGGCCGCCGGCTGGCCGCCGACGAGCACCCGGACGCAAAAAGCAGCAGACCCGCCGCGGCCGCGAAAACGCAGGGCTTCGCCGGGCGGGGGATCGAACGGGATTGGGTCATCGGGGAAAAGGGTAACGCCCGGAGGGGGGATTGCAAATCGTTTTTTTCCCGCTCGGCTGTCTCAGCAGGGGACAGTCCGGGTTTAGTGGCGAGGTGTCTTCACTTTGAGGAGATCGGCTCGGGAAGAGAAAATCGGCGGGAGCGCGAGAGCGGCTATTTCCCCTGGATGTGAAACTTCAGAGAGAGAAGCAGCTTCTCGATGTCCGGACGCGCGTGCAACTCGATGGAAAACGACTTCTGCTCGCCGATCAGCTCGCGGTCCTTGTTCTCGAGCCGGAAGTCGACGGTCACCTGGTGGCCGCGCGCGAGCTCCCGCTGCGGGATCTGCAGCTCGAAGATTCGATTCACTTCCTTGCGGTGGTTGAGGCTGTTCGCGAGAAGGTCGTCGATCGAGATCCCCGTGTTCGCGCGCCGCGCCGGCCTCTCGACCGCCGGAGTGGACGTCGCGTTCTTCCGGAGCTTCTCGAGCTCCGCCAGGATGTCGATGTTGGAGCGCACGCGAACGTGCTTGACCTCGGGCACCACCTCGGCGGCTTCGCGAGGGGCTTCGGCGAAGGAGACGTCCCCTATCTCGAGCGGCTCATCGCCTTCTTCGGTCTCGGGCAGCGGCGCGTCGAGCGAGTTGAGCGCCTCCTCGAACTCGTTGACCGTCTCGACGTCTTCCGCGTCGAACTGGCCCGAGGACAGGACCCCGGGCGCGGACGCCGCGGGGACGGGAGGCGAGAAGGACTCGTCGAGCGAGATCGTTTCGGGGATGTCGGCGTCCGGCGGCGGCGCGGAGGGTCGCGAGAAATCGGACAGGTCGACGAGCGGCCGCGCGGCGCTTTCCGGTCTCGGCGCCTCGGGTATCGCAAGCTCCGGCTCGGGCGTGTAGGCGATCCGCTCCGGCGCCGGCGGCTCGGGCTGCCGGGGGGCGGCGGCGATCGGGGGAGGGGCGACGGGAGGCGGCGGCACGGGAACGGCGGGGCGCGGCGCCGAGACGCTCACCGAGGGCCTCGATGTCCGGTCGTCTCCGAGCATTCTCTTCTTGAGGGACCGAAGCGTGAGCTTCGAGATCGCCTTCAGCGTTTCGAAGACGCCCTGGCCGACGACCGCGCACGCCTCGTAGTTCTCGTACAGCCCCTGAGGGTTCAGCGTCTCCGAGAGCTCTTCGACGGTCAGGATGTTGGAGAGGTCCCGCTTGTTGTACTGTAAGACCAGAGGCAGGTCCTCGATCTTCAGCGAGATCTCCGCCAGGTTCGAGCGCAGGTTGTTGAAGCTTTCGACGTTGGCGTCCTTCATCGCGCGCTGGGAGTCGGCCACGAACACGACCCCGTCGACGCCTTTCAAGACCAGCTTGCGGGTGGTGTTGTAGAAGACCTGCCCCGTGACCGTGTAGAGCTGGACCCGGGTCTTGAACCCGCCGATGACCCCGACGTCTAAGGGGAGAAGGTCGAAAAAGAGGGTCCGGTCTGTCTCCGTCTCGAGAGAGACCATCTCGCCGCGGGACCCGGGCGACGTCCGTCCATAGATGTGGTGCAGGTTGGTGGTCTTCCCGCACAGACCAGGACCGTAGTAGACGATCTTGGCCGCCATCTGCATGGTGGCGTAATTGAAGAAAACCATGAGTTGATTATGCTCTCGGGCCCTGCGCGGGCTGCAGAGAATCTAACACGCGAGGATCGCGCGGAGCTCGTCTTCCCGGCCGAGACCCGGCGTGCGCGCGATCGTTTCTTCCGCCAGCACCCGATACAGAGCGAGCAGCTCCGGATGGCCGGCCAGGGCGGCGCAGTGCGCGCGGACCGTCGAGAGATCTCGTCGCGCGATCGGTCCGGTGAGAGCCTGCGCGAAGGGGTGGAGCTCCGCGCCGGCGGCGGCGCGGCTCGCGAGGCCCGAGAGCGCCGGACGAGCGACGTCTTCGGGGATACCGGCGAGCGTCCAGGCGCGGGCGGCGAGCCCCACGACGGAAACGACGCCGCCGGCGGCGAGCGTCGCGCCCGCGTGGTAGAGCGGCTTCGACCCGGCCGCGATCCGGTGCCCGCGGGCGCCCAGGGCCTCCGCGAACGCCAGGGCGGACCGGCATGCTCTTTCCTCCCCCTCGATGGCGACGAACGCGCCGCGGATCGTCTCCTCGGAGGCGCCGGTGAAAGCCCGCAACGGGTGGAAAGAGCCGAGCGACGCCCCCGCGCCGGACAGAGCGCCGAGAACGGACGCCGGCAGGGCGCCGGAAAGGTGGTACGCGAGACGGCACGTTCCGGAAGAGGACGCCGCGCGCGCGGCCTCGGGGAGGCGATCGTCCGGGACGGCGATCAGCGCGACTTCACTCCCGAACCGATCGGCGCCGAGGACGCCGGCCCGCCCCGATCCGAGTTCCCGGGCGGCGGCTTGCGCCGAATCTCCGGTGCGGCCAAGCACCGCCTCGAGCGCGCCCCCGGAGGCCAGCCAGCTCCGGGCGAACGCCCGCCCTGCCCGTCCGGGTCCGATCAGCGTCAGGGAGGGGAGCTGGTTCACCGGCGCAGTCTAAAGCGCAGGCGCGGGCGCGCCGCCCGGCCCGGGGGCCAGGGGCCGGCCCGACCGGCCGGGCCCGGCGCCTTGACTGCGGGAAGGCTCAACGGTACCTTGGTGTTAGCACTCTCACGGCGGGACTGCCATGGGCGCCGGCCCCGCCGTGGGGCTCGGTCCGGTCGCCCGCCATTCGACAAAACTATGCGCTCATCCATGCACGCGCTCGACAACCGCAGTCGGACGATCTTGAAGGAGATCATCCGAGTGCACGTGGACACCGGGAAGCCGGTCTCGTCGCGGGCGCTCTTCAAGTCGAGCCGGTTCGACCTCTCGCCGGCTTCGATCCGCAACATCATGGCCGACCTGACGGACGCGGGTTTCCTGGCGCAGCCGCACACCTCCGCCGGGCGGATCCCGACCGACCGCGCGTACAGGCTGTATATCGACGAGCTGATGCGCCAGCGCAAGGTCGCCGATGAGGTGCGCGAGCAGGTCGACGACGACCTCGCGTCCGCGGGCTCGGACGTGACGCGTCTCTTTCAGGCCGCGTCGCGTCTCCTCTCCCGGCTCTCCGGCGAAGTCGGGTTCGTCGTCGCACCGGACGCTCTTCACACCGTCGTGCGCTCGGTCCGGTTCCTCTCGGTCGCTCCGGGAAAGATTCTCGCCGTCCAGGTCAACGAGCCCGACGTCGTGGTGTCCCGGGTCATCGAGACAAACGTCGAGTACTCGACGGAGGAGCTCGAGGCCGTCAGCCAGAGGATCACGAGGGAATTCTGCGGGCGCAACCTGCATGAGGTGCGCAAGAGGCTGCTCGGGGCGATGGCGGACGAGAAGGCGGCCTGCGACCGTATGCTGGGCCGCGCTCTCGTGCTCGGCGGACGCGCCCTCGAGAATTCGGAGTCGGACGACCGGGTGTACGTCGAGGGGACGGCGCGGCTGCTCGACATGCCCGAGTTTTCCGACGTCAACTCCGTGAGGCGGGTTTTCCTGACGTTCGACGAAAAGGCGAGGCTTCTGGATCTGCTCGCGCGATACCTCGATTCGAAAGGGACGAGCGTCGTGCTGGGCTCGGAAGACGCGCTCACGTCGGACCCGAGGCTCTCGGCGGTCTTGACCTCTTACGGAACGGGAGAGACACTGACGGGAATGCTCGGCGTCATCGGCCCGGCCCGGCGGGAATATCCGCGGGTGATCCCGGTCGTCGAGCTGCTCGGGCGCGCGCTCTCGGATCGCCTCGAGCCGCGTGAGGGTCGGGACAGGGAGGATTCGTCCGAATGAGAGACCGGGAAGAAGACATCGGCGTCGCTGCGGACCCGGACCGCATCGAGGTCGAAGACTCGGGAGACAGCCTGGAGGCCGCTCTCGCCGAAGAGGAGCGGTCCGCCATCGCGGCGGCCGAGGAGAAGCTCCAGTCGGTCGTGAACGACTTCGAGGACCTGAAGGACCGCCACCGGCGCAAGCTCGCCGAGTTCGAAAACATGCGCAAGCGCACGGAGCGCGAGAAGAGCGAATACCTGCGGGTCGCGCTCGGAAGATTCGTCGGAGACTTCCTGACGATCTCGGATGATTTCGACCGCGCGCTCGCCCACGCGACGCCGGAGGAGACCGCCAGCGATTTCGGACAGGGCGTGGCTCTCATCCAGCGCAAGCTCGCCGAGCTGTGGAAGAAGTACGGGCTCGTCGAAGTCGACACGAGCGGCTCCTTCGACCCGAACGTGCACGAGGCGGTCGCGACCGAGGCTTCCGACGATCTTCCGAAGGACACGATCGTGGACGTCCTCGGTAAGGGATACCTGCTGAACGACAAGTTGATACGGCCCGCGCTCGTCAAGGTGACCGTGCGGGGAGACGGAGACCGGTAGGCCGATCATCGAACGGGCTCTCCCGGAAAGGGGCCCGCTCAGGGAGGCGCATTGGGCAGAATTCTCGGGATCGATCTCGGCACGACCAACTGCTGCGTCGCCGTCGTGGAGGGGGCCACGCCCCAGGTGCTCTCCAACCGCGAGGGCAGCCGCACGACGCCGTCCATCGTCGGTTTCACCGAGGACAACGAGAAACTCGTCGGTCAGATCGCCAAGCGCCAGTCGATCACGAACCCGATGAACACGGTCTTCGCGGTCAAGCGGCTCCTGGGCCGCAAGTACGACACCGAAGAGACCTCGCACGCCCGCGAAATCCTGCCGTACGAGATCGTCCGCGCCGCCAACGGGGACGTGAAGATCCGCGCCCGTTCGCGCGAGTACAGCCCGGAAGAGATCTCCGCGTTCATCTTGAAGGAGATCAAGGAATTCTCGGAGGAGGCGCTCGGAGAGGAGATCACCGAGGCGATCATCACGGTGCCCGCGTACTTCGACGACGCGCAGCGGCAGGCGACGAGAGACGCCGGCCGCATCGCCGGTCTCGAAGTCCTTCGCATCATCAACGAACCCACCGCGGCCTCTCTCGCGTACGGGCTCGAGCGCAAGGGCAGCGAGATCGTGGCGGTCTACGACCTGGGCGGCGGCACCTTCGACATCTCGATCCTCGAGCTCGGCGACGGGATCTACGAGGTCAAGGCGACGGCGGGCGACACGTATCTCGGCGGCGAGGATTTCGACAAGAAAATCATGGACTGGCTCCTGGACGATTTCAAGAAGTCCACCGGCATCGACCTGCGGCAGGACCGCATGGCGCTCCAGCGGCTCAAGGAAGCCGCCGAGAAGGCGAAGTGCGAGCTGTCGACCGCGACCGAGTCGACGATCACGCTCCCGTTCATCTCGGCCGACGCGTCGGGACCGAAGCACATCAACCGCACTCTGACGCGCGAGCGGTTCGAGACGATCGTCGCCGACCTCATCGACCGCACGGCGGCTCCCTGTCTCGATGCTCTCCAATCCGCCAACCTGAAGCCGTCCGACGTCGACCAGGTGATCCTGGTCGGAGGGCAGACGCGCACGCCCAAGGTGCAGCGCATGGTGGCCGAGCTCTTCGGCCGGGAGCCCAACCGCGAGATCAACCCGGACGAGGTCGTCGCGATCGGGGCGGCGATCCAGGGCGGGGTGTTGAAGGGCGAGATCAAGGACGTCGTCCTCCTCGACGTGACGCCTCTCTCTCTGGGGATCGAGATGCACGGCGGCGTCTTCGAAAAGCTGATCGAGCGCAACTCGACGATCCCCACGAAGAACACGAAGGTCTTCACGACCGTCGCGGACAATCAGGGCGTCGTCGAGATCCACGTGCTGCAGGGCGAGCGCGAGGTCGCGCGGGAGAACAAGTCGCTCGGGCGCTTCGAGCTCGTCGGAATCCCGGCGTCTCCGAGAGGAGTGCCGCAGATCGAGGTGACCTTCGCCATCGACTCGAACGGCATCGTGAACGTCTCCGCCAAGGACCTTGCCACCGGTAAGGCGCAGGGCATCCAGATCAATCCGGCGGGCGGGCTTTCCCAGAGCGAGATCGACAAGATCATCAAGGAAGCGTCCGCGTTCGCCGAGGCGGACCACGAACGGCGCGAGATCGCTCAGGTGCGAAGCCGGCTCGACGGGATGCTGGCTTCGAACGAGCGCGTGCTCTCGGAGTTCGGCAGCGCGCTCGCGGCCGACGAACGGGAGCGGATCGAAGAGACGCTGAAGCGCTCCCGCGAAATCTCGACGGGAGACTCGCGCGATGCTTTGAACGAGGCGATCTTCGACATGCAGGGCGTCTCGAAGGTGCTGACCCGGGTCATGCTCCAGCGCGCCGGCACCGGCGGCGCCGCGGCCGCAAAGGTTTGAAGGGAAATTGAGAGTCTAGAGTTCAGAGTTGAGAGTCCAGACAGGCGCCTTCGGAAACCGGGCAGAATTCGCTCTTCCCCGTTGTTTCCGGTTCCGGTTCGCAGTCGCAACGCTCAGCGCTTGACGCTCAACCGTTAACTCTCAGCTCTCAACTCTGAACTCTCAAATCTGAACTCAATGGCTAAACGCGACTACTACGAAATCCTCGGCGTCGAGCGGCAGGCGGATGCCGGGCAATTGAAGTCCGCCTACCGACGGCTGGCGCTGCAGCATCATCCCGACCGCAACCCGAACGATCCGGCCGCCGCGGAACACTTCAAGGAGGCGTCGGAGGCGTACGCCGTGCTCTCCGACCCGGAGAAGCGGACCCGGTACGACCGATTCGGCCACGCGGGGGTCGGGTCGTCGTCCGGCGGCGGGGGCTTCGGATTCGATCCGTCGAGCTTCGACCTCTCCGACCTTTTCGGCGAGATTTTCGGCGCCTTCGGCGGAACGGGCGGCGGAGGTCCGAGCCCGGGAAGCGACCTCATGTACCGGATGGAGATCTCCTTCGCGGAAGCGGCCTACGGCGTCGAGGCGCCGCTCGTCCTGTCGAGGCTCGAGCGTTGCGCCACCTGCCAGGGATCCGGCGCCCAAAAGGGGACCAAGCCGAAGACCTGCCCGAATTGCCGCGGGGCGGGGCGCCAGCGATACTCCCAGGGATTCCTGACCGTGACCCGCCCGTGCGGCAGCTGCCACGGCGAGGGAAAGATCATCGAGAACCCGTGCGCGGACTGCGAGGGCGAAGGCCGGCGGCGGGAGAGCCGGGACCTGAAGATCAAGATCCCCGCGGGCGTCGAGACGGGAAGCCGGCTCCGCCTTTCGGGCGAGGGGGACGCCGGAGCCAACGGCGGCGCGCGCGGCGATCTCTACGTCGTTCTCACCGTCGCGGACCACGACGTGTTCGCGCGGGAAGGCGACGACATCGTTCTTCTGCTCGAGGTTCCGTTCCCGACGCTCGTGCTCGGCGGCGAGATGACCGTCCCGACGCTCGAGGATCCGGAGAAGATCTCGATCCCGTCGGGAACCCGCGTCGGCTCGGAAATCCGGCTCCGCGGAAAGGGATTCGGCCGGCTGGGCCAGCGCGGCCGCGGCGATCTCGTGATCCGGGCGTCGGTCCTCGTTCCCGAGTCTCCCTCGCACGCCGAAAAGGACGCCCTCCGCCAGTACGCGGAGATGACGGGCGCCCCCGTCGAGCCCCGCGGCGTTCTCGGAAAAGCGAAGAAGATTTTCTCCTAGCTATCAGCTCTCAGCTCTCAGCAAGTGAAAGAGGCCGAATCTCTCCGATGGTGCCCGCTGAAAAATCCCTCCCCAACGGTTACCGACTGACCACGAATTGGCAGTCTGCTGATAGCTGACAGCTGAAAGCTTCTCTGCCCCGCCCCCTCTTCTCGCGCCTCACGGTGCCGCGGCGCGCCGGCGACGACACGGTGGTCGGCGTCGTCTCGCTCTTTGCCCCGCTCGGGTTCGTCGAGGAGGGGAAGGATCTCGTGGCGTGCTTTCGCGAGGGGGGCGCCGCCCGGCGCGCCGCGGCGGCCCTCGACTCGCGGGGAATCCGCTCGAGCCTGGTGACCGACATCGCCGAGG
Organism: Acidobacteriota bacterium; assembly: GCA_030854005.1. Classification (GTDB taxonomy): domain Bacteria; phylum Acidobacteriota; class Thermoanaerobaculia; order UBA5066; family Gp7-AA6; genus JALYUA01. The sequence goes on along the minus strand of JALYUA010000180.1, from coordinate 3,785 downwards.
GCGACCCGCTCGAGGCGTTTCGCGCGGCGTCGAGACCCTTCTCCGTCGGCGGGCGCTTCTGGATCGATCCCGGAGATCCCTCCGACGCGGTCGCCCCCGCGGGAAGGATCGCGCTCCGGCTCCCGGCCTCGCGCGCGTTCGGCACGGGCGGACACGAGTCGACCCGCCTCGCCCTGCTCGCCCTCGCCGATGAGCCTCCGGAAGGGGTCGCCGTGCTGGACGTCGGCACGGGATCGGGAGTCCTCGCCCTCGCGGCGGCGGCGCTCGGAGCGGCGAGGGCCGTCGGCCTGGATGTCGACGCCGATGCGGTCTTCGTGGCGCGCGAGAATCTCGGCCGCCACGATTTCGGCGGCCGCGTCGCGCTCCTCGCCGGGCCCGTCACCGCGATCGGAAGCCGGTTTCCGATCGTGATCGCGAACATGCTGCCGGAGGAGTTCTTCGCGATCCGGAAGGACGTTTTCGCACGAGTCGAGCCGCGGGGACGCCTGATTCTCTCGGGAATTCCGCTCGATCGAGAGAGCGGAGTCGTCCGGCGGCTGCGTTCCTCGGGGTTTTCACTCGGCGGACGGCGGGCGGAAAATGAATGGGTGTGCGTGTGTCTCGACCGCGTTTCATAGTTCCCGGGCTTCCGGCGGCGGGGGAGCGGGTCCCTCTGCCCGAAGAGGAGCGCCGGCACCTGCGATCGCGGAGGCTGGTGCCCGGCGACGCCGTGGTTCTCATCGACGGGACCGGCGCGGAAGCGGACGCGGAAATCCTCCCGGGGGGGCCGGGAGCCGTGATGGCGGCCGTCCTCGCGGTTCGGCGGGCGAAGGACCGCGACGCTCACGTGTGGCTCGGGGTCTGCGCCGTGCGGTCGGAGCGCCTCGCGTGGGTGGCGGAGAAAGCGGGCGAGCTCGGCGTCGCCCGCCTGGCCGTCGTGCAGTCCGAGCGCGCCCAGGCTTTCCGCGGCGGCGCAGGAACCGTGGCGAGGCTCGACCGTCTCGCGCGAGAGGCGGCGAAGCAATCCGGAGGCACGCGGTGGATGCAATGCGAGGGACCTCTCGATTTCGCCGGCGCCCTCTCGGCCGCCCCGGGCGCGGTCCGAGCGGTGATCGATTTTTCGGGAGACGACTTTCCTCGATCGGGCGTTCCGGAATCCGCAGCCCTGCTCGTCGGACCCGAAGGAGGCTGGACTCCCGCGGAGCTGGAGGCGGCGCGTGCGGCCGGGTGGCGCGCGCTGCGTCTTCCCACCCCGATGCTCCGCGCCGAGACCGCGGCGATCGCGGCGGTCGTGCTCGCCATCGCCGGAATGGACCGAAAGACGTCCCTTCCCCGGAGCTGAGAGCCTCCCGGAATCCATCTTTCGCCGCCTGACGGCTTGAGAGATACTTGCCTGCCCGCCCTGGAGCCCATCAACAACGGAGGCCTCGAGATGTCCTACGAAGACGTCAAAAAAGTCTGGATGAACGGGAAACTGGTCGACTTCGCCGACGCGAAGATCCACGCCTTCTCGCACGTCCTCCACTACGGCTCCGGCATGTTCGAAGGCCTCCGTGTGTACAAGACGAAGACAGGAACCGCGGCATTCCGGCTGGACGAGCACATCGAGCGGATGTACCACTCGTGCAAGGTCTATCGCATGGAGGTCCCGTACTCGCGTTCCGAGTTCAAGGATGCGATCTTCGAGACGATCCGCGCCAACGGATACGAAGACTGCTACGTGCGGCCCGTCGTCTACCGAGGGCTGGGCGCGCTCGGCGTGAATCCGTTCCGCAGCCCGGTCGAGATGCTGATCGCCGTCTGGAAGTGGGGCAAGTACCTGGGCGAGGAGGCGATCGAGAGTGGCGTCGACGTCTGCGTGTCCTCCTGGAACCGCATGGCGCCGAACACGTTTCCGGCCATGGCGAAGGCGACGGGCAACTACTTGAACTCGGCGCTGATCAAGATGGAAGCCATCACGAATGGCTACACGGAAGGAATCGCCCTCGACAACGCCGGGCGGATCTCGGAAGGCAGCGGCGAGAACATCTTCCTCGTCTACGGCGGGCGGCTCCTCACGCCGCCCCTGGCAGGGACCATCCTTCCGGGCATCACCCGCGACTCGATCATGACCCTGGCCCGGGACGCCGGTTACACGGTCGTCGAGCAGCAGATCGCCCGGGAAATGCTCTACATCGCGGACGAGGTGTTCTTCACGGGGACGGCGGCCGAGATCACGCCGGTCCGCTCCGTCGACCGCATTCCGGTGGGCGCGGGCTCGCGAGGCCCCGTCACGGAGCGGCTCCAGAAGGAGTTCTTCGCCCTTCTGGCGGGAGAGCGCGAGGACCGGTACGGCTGGCTCACGCCCGTGCCGGTAGAGGCCCCGGTCGGAGACGGGGCGTTGAGCGTCGAGCGTTGAGGGTTCAACCCTTCGTCTCGAGCCTTGCACGGGCGATATCCCGTCCCAGGTGAAACCGATAAATGCCCGAAATCAGCGCTTTCTGACCGAACCTTCTGCCCGCTGAGAGAGGTTTCCGGCACCCTTTCCCGTAGGGATCTCCTTCCTTTCCCGCCCAAACCGGCGTACCCTGAATGCAAAAAGAGGCCAATTCATGCACATCAACGATCTTCTGAAGGTCGCCGTGGAGCGCAAAGCGTCCGACCTTCACCTCAAGGTGAGCGCATTCCCGGTCCTGCGCGTGGACGGAGTGCTCACCCCGATGACGGACGTCCGGCGCCTCATGCAGGAGGACACCATCGCGATGGCGTTCTCCATCATGTCGGCCCGTCAGAAGGAGAAGTTCAAGAACGACTACGAGATAGACATCGCGTACTCGGTCCCGAACCTGGGCCGGTTCCGGTGCAACATCTTCCAGCAGCGCGGCACGGTCGGCCTCGTTCTCCGCGTCATTCCCGCCCGGATCCTGAGCATCCGCGAGCTGCTCCTCCCGCCGGTGCTCGAGAAGATCTGCGGCGAGCAGCGAGGCCTCGTCCTCTGCACGGGAACGACGGGCTCCGGGAAATCGACCTCGCTCGCCGCGATGATCGACCACATCAACACGATCCGCAACGAGCACATCATGACGATCGAGGACCCGATCGAATTCCTGCACCGCGACAAGAAATCGATCATCAACCAGCGGGAAGTCGAGGTCGACACCAAGGGCTTCGGCGTCGCGCTCCGCAGCGCGCTGCGGCAGGACCCCGACGTGATCCTGGTCGGTGAAATGCGCGACTACGAGACGATCGAGACGGCCTTGACGGCGGCCGAGACCGGCCACCTCGTGTTCTCGACCCTGCACACTCTGGATGCCACCGAGACCGTCAACCGGATCATCGCGGTCTTCCCTCCGCACCAGCAGAAGCAGATCCGCCTGCAACTCGGGGCGGTCTTGAAAGCCGTCATTTCTCTGCGGCTGATGCCGCGCGCCGACGGCCTCGGGCGTGTTCCTGCCGCGGAGATCCTCGTTCGCACGGCCTACGTCCGCGAGTGCATCGAGAACAAGGAAAAGACGAAGCTCATCAAGGACGCGATCCAGGCCGGCACGTCCCAGTACGGGATGCAGACGTTCGACCAGTCGCTGTACCAGCTCTACAAGTCGGGGCTCATCACGCTCGAAGAGGCCCTCAAGCGCGCCACCAACGCGAACGAGTTCAAGCTCAAGATCCAGGGGATCCAGTCGACGGCGGACCTCGCCCGCGAGGAGATGGACGCCGAGCTCGAGGCGCCTTCGGACTTCAACCCGATCGCCGAGGAAGAGTCTCCGTTCGACTTCAGCCGCCAGGGGAATCCGGGGCACGGAAGGGGCTGACGGGGGACGGGAATC
>JALYUA010000173.1 GCA_030854005.1 Acidobacteriota bacterium | reverse complement strand
GCGCCAAGGCGCCTGGCCGCGAGGCTCTCTCGAGCGGTTTTTCCATGTGAAATCCGTGCGAAAAAATTGAGTGCTTGCGGGGCGGGCCCTTGCTATTCTCCGGGCATGTTGGGTCGCCCCAGAGTCGAGATCGCCGTGGACCGCCGGCGCCCCGAGCAGATCCGGATTCTGCTCGGCCCGCCCGAGGCGACAGTTCTGATCCGGACCTGTTCCACGTCGGAAGACGTGTTCGAGTACCTCTGGCTGGTTCTAAGAGTGCCTCCGGAGCTCGCCGCCGTGAAGGTGGCGGATTTGAAGCGCGAGGGCGGCTCGATCGCGTTCGAATTCGACCGTGTTCCCGAAGTGGAAAGCCCCGCGGCGGCACGCCGGACGCAGAGCCCGGACGCGTAAGAGCGGTAGGCGTCTCCGGTTCGTCCTACCTTTCGAGACCGCGGAGTACCGCGGCAGACTCGCTCCCGTTGGTCGCTAGCCTCCCGCCTTCCGCCTCCCGTCCCCTGGAACTCCCACTAAAAGAGGTCGTCCCGGGACCGGGAACCGCGAAAACCAGACGGCTCCCGGCGTCGAGCGGCGAGACGCCGCGGCGGCTCCTGCCGCCTACAGGCCGTCGTACTTCGAATAGCCTCGCTCGTTCCAGTAGTCCTCGGGCTCCTCGTCGGTGAACTCGATCGCCGTGATCGCCTTGATGTTCTTCAAGCCGAGCTTCATCGGCGCCAGGAGGCGCAGGGGCGCTCCGTGCTCGACGGGCAGGGGCTTTCCGGAGAAGTGGGTCGCGAGAAGGGTCTGGGGGTGACGCGCGGTGTCGAGGTCGATCGAGACGTAGTACGGATCGGGACGGCCCGCTCCGTCGAGGTTGACCGCCGACTCGATCTTCGCCCATCGCGCGCCGGCGGCGGGCGGGTACGCGTGGAGGAAGTCGGCGAACCGCAAGCCGCCCCACCACGCCACCGCGCTCCACCCCTCGACGCAACAGAGGCGCGTGACCTGCTCCCGGCGCGGGAAACGCCGCAGCAGGTCGGACAGTGTCAGCGTCTCCGTCCCGTCCGACGCGAGGCCGGTCACCGTCAGGCTCCAGCCGGAGATGTAGGACGAGTTCGGCGTTGCGCCGTTGTAATTGTTGCGCAGCGGCGTCGTCTCGGAGCGCGCGTAGGTCCGGACGGACCGATCCTTCGAGTAAAGCGCCTCGGCCACGTCGTCGTCGAAGGTCAGCGCGCGGTCCAGGAATTTCTCGCGCGTTTCCGACGTGGCGCCGAGGCGCGCTTCTAGCGAGTCGATCCTTTCGCGCAGCGCCGGAGTCAGATGCTGCGCGCGGGTCTCGTCGGGGAGGAGCCACCAGAGCCCTCCCGCCGCGGCGAGGGCTCCGGCCCCGAAGAGGAGAAAGTCGCGGCGGGTGCGGGAGCGCACCGCGGCCGCGGAATAAGAGACAGCGCGCTCCTCCGGCTCGCGCAGGCGCTCCCCGAGAGTGCGAGGCCGGGGCGGCGGCGGGGGTCGCATCGGGGGAGCCGGACGCGGCGGCGGAGGCGTTTCGACCCGGGCCGACGGAGGGGCTGCCTCCGCGGGCACGGGTTCCGCCGCCCGCGGAGGAGCCGCATCGCGAAGCACTTCCGCCGGCACCGCCGCGGGATTCGCCAGGGGGGCGGGAGCCGGCGCCGGAGACGGAGCCGGGGCGGAAACTACTGGCTCTCCCGCCGCCGTCGTCGCCTCATCGGGCGAGGAAGGACGCTTCGCCTCCGTTTCGTTCCGGGACTCGCTTTGCGGAGCGTCAGGATTCCTGCCGTCAGCGTCGCTCATGGCTTCCTCCGGGCCGCCGCTCCGACCAGCCCACGATCATCGAGCGAAACGTGTCCCACCCGTCGCCGATCACGAGCACGACGTGCGGGATGATGAACGAGGCGAACGCGAGCATGACGGCGAAGTGGACGATCCGCGCGCCGTCGTAATTGACGAAGAGGCGCTCGAGCCAGGGCAGCTGCACGGGCTTGTGCATCGCCCATCCGCTCGCGGTGGCCAGGATTCCCAGCACCGGCATCGAGAAGTACGCCGCCCGCTGCAGGGCGTTGTACTTGGAACGGACGGCCGGATGCGGCCAGGGACGGCGGAGGAGCTTTGCCGGAACCAGGCCCGCGTAGTAACGGATCATGCGCATCGCGTCGCCCGGATCGGTCCGGCGGGGAAGAAGCGCCTTGTATCCGCCTCCGGCGAGAAGCCCGATGAAATAGAGCACGCCGGTCGCCATGAACAGGTACGCGAACAGCCAGTGGATCCGGAGAGCCTGCGCGAGGCGGAACGTCCCGAGCCCCAGGCGGTCATAGACGAGACTTCCGGGATTCTTTGTGCCGCGAAACCCGGGAACGTGCCGGACGATCCATGAGCCGGCGTCGGCGACGTAGTCGATGCTCCGAGTCGCCGGATCGGGCGCGTGGACGAACACCGGCGAGGCCCAGTAGATCGACAGGCCGCTCGCGATCAGGCCGAGCAGGAGCGGCACGTTGACCCAGTGAGACAGGCGCACGAGAGCGTGATGCTTCGGGACGACCTCGACGGTCGCCGCGACGCTTGTACTTGTGCCCGATGCGATGGCGGGTGCGGCCATGCCCTTCCCCTTTTTCGGGCGTGCGCCCGGACGGAAGCCCGGAGGTCCGACTCGCTTGAGATGCCGGATTGTAGATCGGGGTTACAGCGGACCCGCGCCGCGGTCACGCGATCGAGGTGAGGCGGGGGAGTCCCGGGCGTCGAGGCGGCTCTTCGTCCGGTTCCAGGAACAGACGCCGCAGAACCTCTCCGTCCTCCGCCTCGCTCGAACCGGGAGCTCCACCCCGCAGCAGGAGCAGGACGAACGGCCCTCGGCTGGCCGCGCGAACCCGCGCAGCAACAGCCGGTGCGCGTCGCTCGCGCGGACGGGCTCGCCCGCCTCGAGTCGGCCATGCAGAACCGCGCGGGCGATCGCGAGAGGGCGCGTCGGCCCGCTCCCCGTCGAAAGCCGTCCGCCTCTCCCCGCCGCCCCTCGCCAGAGGGTGCAGTACCACTGGCCATCGAGGGCCTCGACGGTGGACGCGATCCCGTCCATCGCGAGCCGCCGAAGAAGCCGGCCTGCGGCCGTGTCGCTCGTCGAATACGGAGCGGGCCGGGGCTTGACGTCCCCGTTCAGTTTGCGGGCGATCTCGCGATCGAGCTCGAGTCCGGCGTCCAGCATGAGGGAAGGAAATTAGCAGCCGCGGCGCCTCTGAGGATTGTTTGTCCAGGTCGGCGGCCCGCCGGGAGGGGGCAGGCGGGAGGCGGGAGGCGGCTCCCAGATCTTTCGATTCCCGTTTCCCGTTTCCCGGCCCCGGCTCTCCGGGTGTACCCTTCCCGCCTCCGCACCGCGCGGGGAGGCTCGTCATGCAGGCCTCGGCAACTGGACATCGCATCGGGGAAGTCGCCCGCCTGACGGGGCTGACCGTCGACACTCTCCGCGTCTGGGAACGCCGCTATGGGTTTCCGAGCCCCTCCCGCGCCCATTCCGGCGTCCGGCTTTTTGGAGACGACGACGTCACGCGCCTCATGCTCATCCAGCGCGCTCTCCTGCGGGGCTTCCGTCCGGGGGAGGTGGTTTCGAAGACCGCGGAAGATCTCGCTCGTCTGCTCGAAGCGGCGCCCGAGTTGGCCGCTCCCGACCGGCGGGAGGTCTCTCCGCGCGTCTCCGTCCTGCTCGACGACGTGACGCATTATCGGCTGGGCCGGCTCCGCGAGCGGCTCGCCGAAAACGCGGAGACCCTCGGGCCCGGCCCGTTCGTCCGCGAGGTCGCGGGTCCGTTGCTCGACGAGGTGGGCGAGGCGTGGGCCTGCGGGAGTATCGATGTCCGCCAGGAGCATCTCGCGTCGGAGGAGCTCTCCCTGCGGCTCGGCGTCCTGCTCGCCGCCGCAGAGCCTCCGCCAGCCGAAGCGCCGTCCGTTCTCCTCGCGACGCTTTCGGGAGAGCGCCACGGGCTCGGCATCGAAATGGCGGCGGTGGATCTCGCCAGCCGGCGCGTCGTCCCGCGCCTGCTCGGGACCGACATCCCGCCGCGCGAGATCGTCGAGGCGGCGCTCGCGCTCGGAGTGGACGCCGTCGGCATCTCGCTGCCGACCGGCACGGACCCCCGCGCCGCCGTGCCCGCGCTGCGATGGATCTCGGAGTGGCTTCCCGCGTCGATCGCGCTGTGGCTCGGAGGTAAAGCCTGTGAGCGGGTGCCCGCCGCAGCCACCAGGGCGGTGGTCATGCGCGAATGGGCGCAAATGGACAGTGCAGTGGCCGGGTTGCGATCGAGCGTCGCGCGTTGAGCGTCCGGCGTTTCGATTCCCCCCTGCCGCCTCCCGCCTGCCGGGTCCGGCTACACTTCGCCCGTGGTTGCCAGGCCTCCTAAAGACGACAGCCCGGCGCGCCGTCCGCGGCGAGCCCGTTCGAGCGCACCGCCGCCGGGATCCCTCTTTTCCGATGACGACCTTCACCTTTTCCACGAGGGCAGCCACTTCCACCTCCAGAACCATCTCGGGTCGCATCCGCTGACCCGCGGCGGCACGGCCGGGTGCCACTTCGCGGTGTTCGCGCCCAACGCGAAGACCGTGACGGTGACGGGGGATTTCAACGGCTGGAACAAGCAGAGCCATCCGCTCTCGCTGCGCGGCGGCGGCGGCGTCTGGGAAGGGTTCGTGCCGGGAATCGGCGAGGGGGACGTCTACAAGTACCACCTCGTCTCCCAGTACAACGGCTACAGCGTCGACAAGGCGGATCCCTTCGCGTTCCGCCAGGAGCGGCCGCCGCGGACCGCTTCGGTGGTCGGGTCGCTCCCCTTCGTGTGGGGCGACATGGACTGGATGGCCGGCCGCGCCGCCGTCCAGAAGCCGACGTCGCCCCTCTCGATCTACGAGGTGCACCTGGGATCCTGGATGCGGGGGCCGGCGGGGAGGTTCCTGACCTACCGGGAGATCGCCGCGCCGCTCGCGGACTACGTGCGCGAGATGGGCTACACGCACGTCGAGTTTCTACCGGTGATGGAGCATCCCTACTACGCGTCGTGGGGATATCAGGTCACGGGCTTCTTCGCGCCGTCGTCGCGGCAGGGCGCACCCGAGGACTTCCAGTTCCTGATCGACCAGCTTCACCAGCAGGGGATCGGCGTGATCCTCGACTGGGTGCCTTCTCACTTTCCGACGGATGAGCACGGCCTCGGATATTTCGACGGGACGCACCTCTTCGAGCACGCCGACCCGCGCCAGGGATTTCACCCCGACTGGAAAAGCGCGATCTTCAATTACGGGCGGCCGGAGGTGAAGGCGTTCCTGATCTCCTCGGCGCTCTTCTGGATCGAGGCGTACCACGCCGACGGGCTGCGCGTCGACGGCGTCGCGTCGATGCTCCACCTCGACTACTCGCGCAACCCCGGCGAGTGGGTCGCCAACGAGTACGGCGGGCGGGAGAACCTGGACGCGATCGCGTTCCTGCGCCGGATGAACGAGCACGTCCTGCGGGCGCACCCCGACGTCCTGACGATCGCGGAGGAGTCCACGTCGTGGCCGATGGTCACTCGGCCGACGTCGGTCGGCGGTCTCGGGTTCCGGATGAAGTGGGACATGGGGTGGATGAACGACACGCTCGAATACGTCGAGCTCGATCCGGTGCACCGCGCGTTCAACCACGGTCTTCTGACCTTCCGGCCGATGTACGCCTACTCGGAAAATTTCCTGCTGCCCCTTTCGCACGACGAGGTCGTCCACATGAAAGGGTCGCTCCTGAACAAGATGCCGGGCGACGACTGGAAGAAGTTCGCGAACCTGCGGCTCCTTCTCGCCTACCAGGCTGCCGTCCCCGGCAAGAAGCTCCTGTTCATGGGAGGCGACATCGGGCAGTGGGCGGAGTGGGATCACGACGCGAGCGTTCAGTGGCACCTGCTCGGACAGCCCGCGCACGCGGGGATCCGGCGCTGGTCGGCGCGGATGAACCACCTCCATGCTTCGGAGCTCGCGCTTCACGAGCTCGATTTCGAGCCCGCCGGTTTCGAGTGGGTGGACTTCCGGGACAGCCCGCAGAGCGTCCTCGCCTTCCTGCGCCTCGCGTCGAACGAGGACGCGGTCCTCGCCGCGTTCAACTTCACGCCGGTGCCGCGCCACGGATATCGCCTCGGGGTTCCCCGCGGCGGGCCGTGGACCGAGATCGCGAACGGCGACGGCGGCGACTACGGCGGCAGCGGCCTTTCGAACGGCGACGGCGTCGAGGCCGAAGGGGTGCCGTCGCACGGCCGCCCGTTCTCCGTGCTCGTCACGCTGCCTCCGCTCGCCGCGATCTTCCTGAAATCCGTCAAGCCGGCGCCGCCTCTCCTCGAGCTCGAAGTGGAGATCGAGGAGGACGCTCTCGAAACTCCCAGGACTCCTGCTCCCCGGGCGCGGGGAGAGGGCCGGGGTCAGGGGCAATCTCCGGTCGAGGTCCCTGGCGATCCCGAGCGTCCCGCCGAGATCTCCGTTCCGGAGAAGGTGTGACGCGTTTCCTCTGCGTCCACGGCCACTTCTACCAGCCGCCTCGCGAAAATCCCTGGACGGGCGAAGTCGGGATCGAGGCCTCCGCCGCGCCGTTTCCCAACTGGAACGAGCGCATCACCGCCGAGTGCTATCGCCCCAACGCGCTGCCGGTCGTCGTCCTGCGCGACGGGTCTCCCGTCGAGCTGCCGCCGAACTACTCGCGGATGAGCTTCAATTTCGGGCCGACGCTCCTCGCGTGGCTGGATCTCCATGCTCCGGACGTTTCGAGGTCGATTCGCCGCGCCGACAAAGAGAGCCGCGAGCGTTTTTCGGGCCACGGCTCCGCGATCGCGCAGGCGTACAACCACGTCATCCTCCCGCTCGCCAACGCGCGCGACAAACGCACCCAGGTGTGGTGGGGGATCCGTGACTTCGAGCACCGGTTGGGACGATCGCCCGAAGGCATGTGGCTGCCCGAGACCGCCGTGGATCTCGAGACCCTCGAGGTGCTCGCCGCGTTCGGAATCCGCTTCACGATCCTCGCGCCCGACCAGGCCTCCCGCGTGCGTCCG
>JALYUA010000171.1 GCA_030854005.1 Acidobacteriota bacterium | reverse complement strand
GGTCTGGCCGCCGTCGCCGCGGATCTTCGGCGTCTTTCCGTGGAGGATGGCTTCGCAGAAGATCGCCACGACCCCCGCCTCGCCCATCCCGTTCTGGCCCGGACCGTAGACGTTGGCGTAACGGAAGATCTGCGTCTGGAATCCGTGGATGACCCGGTAGTAGTGGAGATACTTCTCGATCGACAGCTTGGCGCATCCGTAAGGCGAGATCGGGTTCGTCGGGTGGCTCTCCGGCGCCGGGACCCCGCCCTCCGGCTCTCCGTAGAGGGCCCCGCCGGTAGAGGAGAACAGCACGTGCTTCGTGCCGGCCCGGCGGCAGGCCTCGAAGAGCTTCAGCGAGCCGAGGATGTTCGACCGCGCGTCGAAGAGAGGATCGGAGACGCTGTGCCGCACGTCGATCTGGGCCGCGTGATGGGAGACGAAATCGATTTTTTCTTCGCGGAGGAGGGGCTCGAGATCCACGTCCGCTATGTCGGCCTGGACGAAACGGGCACCTTGAGGAATTTTTTCCTCGAGACCCGTCGAGAGGTTGTCGACGACGACGACGCGGTGACCGTCCGCAAGATGCCGGCGCGCCATGTGGGAACCGATGAATCCGGCGCCGCCGGTGACGACGATGTTCATAGAATGCCTTTCTTTCGCGAGCCGGCCGATGATAGCAGCGCGATTCGCCGCGGATTCCCAGGCCGGCGCGGGACGGGCGGGTGGGGTGCAAGAGTCGGTCCAGAAGAAAATGCCGCGCGGCGCAAGCAAGCGCGCTCGTTCCGGAGCGCGGACCCCGGAGATGGCTTTGCGTCCGCCGGATCGGCGGCTGCGCTTCCACCCGGACGCGCTCGGCCTCGTGGAGCCGCCGCGTTCCTTCTACCGCCGGCAGACGGTCTCGGTCGCGAAGGACCTCCTGGGATCCTGGCTCGCGCGGCGGTTCCAGGGGAAGTGGTACGGAGCCCGGATCGTGGAGACGGAGGCTTACCTCGGGATCGGCGATGCCGCCGCGCATTCCTGGAAGGGCCGCCGCACCGCCCGCGTCGAGCCCATGTACGCGGACGGCGGCCACCTGTACGTCTTCCTCGTTTACGGGATGCACCACTGCGCCAACGTCGTCACCCGGAAGGAGGGAATCGCGCAGGCCGTCCTCCTTCGCGCGGGAGAGCCTCCCGGCGGCCTTCCCGCGCGGCTGCTCTCAGGTCCCGGAAAGCTCTGCGCCGGCCTCGGCATCACCGTCGCCGACACGGGCCGCGATCTCGCCGGGGCCGGACCCATCCGGATCTTCCGCCGCCCTCGCGCGCGCCGCCCGAGAATCGGGGAGTCCCCGCGTATCGGAGTCGACTACGCGGGAGACGCGGCCGCGTGGCCGCTGCGCTTCTTCATCGCCGACTCGGGAGCGGTCTCGGGGAAAAAGTGATTCTGCTCTGCTACCCGCCTCGGCGGGACCGGCTCAGAGCTCTCAACTCTCAACTTCCTCAATGCGAGATCGGCGGGGGCATCGGGCTCGTCGACGTCGCGACGACGGCGTTCTTCCCCCCGCGCTTGGCGCGGTAGAGGGCCGCGTCGGCCCGGTCGATCAGCTCCTTCTTGTTGCGCGCGTCGTTCGGGAACGTCGCAATGCCGATCGAGACGGTCGCCCGGACGATCTCGTTGGTGTCGGGAGGCCGGAAGAGGCGCTCGTCGATCCGCGTGCGGACGCGCTCCGCGACCTCTGCGGCCTCGTCCGACGGCGTCTCGGGCAGGACGACGGCGAACTCCTCCCCGCCGTACCGGGCGACGAGGTCCATGTCGCCGCGGACCTCGTTGCGGATCTCCGCGACGATCCGCTGCAGGATGGCGTCGCCGACCGGATGTCCGTAGCTGTCGTTGATCGACTTGAAGTCGTCGATGTCGAGCAGCAGGACGGACAGCGGCCGTCCCCGCCGTTCGGCGCGGCCGATCTCCTTCTGCAGCGATTCCTGGAAGTAGCGGTGGTTGTAGGCGCCCGTCAGGCCGTCGCGGATGCTCTGCTCCCTCGCGTCGGTGTAGGACCGCGCGATCTCGATCGCGGTCACCGCCTGGTTCGCGAAGATCTCGAGCGCGCGCACGGTGTCCAGGCTCGGCGACTGGCCGTTCTTGGGGTCATCGACGCGCAGGCACCCGACGAGTCGCTCCCCGGAGACGAACGGGATCCAGAGGGTCTCGTGCGCCCTCCAGGCGTTCGGGCCCGCCCGGCGGTTGATGCGGCTCACGAGGCTGTCGGTGAAGCCGTGCTCCCCGGGAGTCCGCTGCTTCAAGTGATACGACTTGGAGACCCGGTTCTCCTCGGTCCAGTTGCGCGTGATGTCCCCCGCCGGAATCTCCCGTCCCTTCATTTCGTCCCATTTGCGGTCGAGGCCGAATTGCGCGTGGTGCACGAAGGCGTTCCGGTCCGGCTCGTAGACGGAAAGAAGGACGGCGTTGAAGCCGAGACTGCGCCCCGCCGCGTTGACGATGGTCTGGAAGAGGGCCTCGAGGTTCAGATGCTTCTTGAGCTCGTTGGAGATCTCGAGGACCTGGTTCAGCGTCTCCGCGCGCTCGCGGTTGCGGTCGGACAGCTCCTGGAGCTGGGCGCGGATGGCGCGGTCCTGCAGCACGAGGGCGATCTGTTCGGCGAGCGTGGAGATCGAGGAGACGGCCGGGCGGGCATGGATCGATCGGAACGCGCTCTCGAGGATGAGCACTCCGGTGTTGAGCTCATAGGTGGACAGCCGCGCGATCAGCTGGTGAGCGGGGCCCGCGATCAGCCGGATCTCCCGGTCTTCGTCCGACCGCCGTTCCACGGCCTCGCTGGTCGTGTCGATGGCCCGCTCGTCGAGCCGGTTCTCCCGCACCCAGGCGGCGACCGCCTCGGGGGAGGTGCTCACGTCGCCGGCGACATGGATCGCCACCTCCTTCGACGACTCGTCCGTCCACTCGACGATCGCCATCGCCTGGATCGGCAACAGCCGCCTGAGGGCCTCGAAGATCCGCTGGTAGCGGTCGCCGCGTCCGCCGACGGAGAAGATGTTGGCGATCTCCCGAAGCACGTCGAGCTGCCGGTTCTCGCGCTCGACCTCGTGGTACTTCTCCTCGACGGACGAAAACCCGCGCACCACGAAAGACGCGAGGACGACGGGGAAGAAGGCGAGGAGCACCCCCGGGATGCCGTAGTGCGGGTAGACGAGGATCTCGAGCGCGACGATCGGGCTCAGGAGCATCAGCGTGACGAGCTGAAAGAGCCCCATCTCGAGGAGCTGCTCGCGCGGCACCCGGCGCGAGACGTCGAGGTAGGCGAACACCAGCAGGGTGTTGACGAAGAAGAAGACCAGCAGAATCCCGGCAGCCTCCGCCGCGACCGTCACGGGCCCTCCGCCCGCGCGGTGCACGGCTCGGAAGAAGACGGCGGCGATCCCGTACGAGAGACTGATCTGGGAGAGGTCGAACGCGGAGGAGAGCGTGAAACGCCGGTTGCGCCGCAGCACCTTCGCGAGAAGGTCGGCGGCCGCGCAGACGAGGATGACCGCGGCGGGAGACTGGAGCAGCAGGATCGCCGGGACGAGCGCCGCCGCTTCGACGCCGAGATAGTTGCCCGCGTACCGGACGCGCAGGCGGAACGCGAGCGCCGCCAGCACCGCGAAGAAGGCCATCTCGAGCGCGTGCCCCGAGGTGATCGTCGGCAGCTCCACGATCAGAAGAAGCAGCGCGGCGATCGGCGTCCCGATCTCGAGAGACTTCAACGCCCGCGAGCGCGTCATGGGCGCGGGCATGAAATGCGGCCTGTCATTTCTTCTTCCAGCGGATGACTTCTTTCTTCGAAAGCGACTGGAAGATCATGAGCACTTCCAGCTCCTTGATCGGCGAGATCTTCATGATCGACTTGACGTCCCAGACTCCGTTGATCCGGGAGAGAACGAACCCTTCGTGCGGAGAGAAGGGGAGCTCCGTCAGCTTCGAGACGGGTATCGCGATCTCCGGGATCCGGTCTCCGGTGATGCCATCCTTCTCGAGCGCCCCCTTGATCTCCCGCTCCGCCTGCCGGATCGCGTCCGCGGCGCGTCCGTCTGAAGGGTCGAGGTCCGACGCGACCTTGAACATGCGGTAAGCCTTCTGCGGATCATCTTTCAAGTGGGCCTTGCCGCGGGCCAGAAACTGCTCGACCTCGGACTCCGAGCCCCCGCCGCCGACGGCGACCGCCTGGAAGGAAGGTCGCTCGACCTGGACGAGGCCCATCGTCTCGTTGCGGAGCCCTTCGAAGACGAGGCGGGCCACGTTGAACTCGGCGTTGTGGGTCTGGAGAGCGATCTCCTCGATCGACCGCTGCCCGTCGATGTAGGGAACGATGAGCTTTTCGCGTTCCGAGAGCTCGTCGATGTTCAAGGGGCGCACAATCTTGGGGACCACGGAGTCGTCCGGGACGCTCAGGCGGATGCGCTGCCACTCGTCGTACCGCCTCAGCCCCTCCATGATGATTCCCGTGACGTCGAGGGACAGCGGCACCATCTTCAAGTCCGGCAGCTCTCCGTCGACGAACTCGAAGCTGCCCTCTTCCCAGAGAAAGACGTCGTAGATTGATTCCTCGGCCTTCTTGCGCATCAGCCGCAGCAGATCGGTCTCCGAGATGGCGTTGATCATGACGAGGATCTTGCCGAGAAGGATGTTGGACTCTTCCTGGACCTCCATCGCCATCTTGAGCTCTTCCTCGGTGATGTAGCCGTGGGACACGAGGAAGTGCCCGAGGTATTCGCGCTGGTCCGACGAGGAGGAGGAGTTGATCCGGCCATTCTGGAAGTAAATTCTCTTCTCGACCCCGTGGCCGTCGATGAGCAAAGTTCCGGTCTTCTGGCCGAGAGACAGCCATTGGAGCAGCTCGGAGAGCTGCATCGTCTTGAGATTGCCGGTGATTCCCACCTGTCCCTCGAGGCGGCTATTTTAGCCGAAATCTCGCCGCATCAGCGGTTTCCGACGCGGACCGCGGGGAAACCGGGCGCTCGGAAGGCGCCGGATGCCTCCCCGGGCGGGGAACGGG
>JALYUA010000155.1 GCA_030854005.1 Acidobacteriota bacterium | reverse complement strand
GTCTACGAGCCCGCCGGGATGCGTCAGCGGCGGGCGGGCGGCTGGAATTGCCACGCCTTCCACGCGAACTCCGAGTTCTACGCCGACTTCGGCGACTTCGACGTCACGCTCGACGTTCCGTCTTCGTTCGTGGTCGGCGCAACCGGCCGGCGGGTCTCCGAGACCCGGCGGGGCGGCCGGACTTCTTACCGGTACGCGCAGGAAAACGTGCACGACTTCGCGTGGACGGCGGACCCGAGGTTCGTCGCGTACGAATACCGGTTCGACCCCGCCCGGGAGGTCCCCGCGGCGTGGACGGCTCGGGCCGCCGCCGAGCTCCAGATGGCGCCGGCGGACCTCGCTTTGAAACCGGTCTCGATCCGGCTGCTCCTCCAGCCGGACCACCGATCCGCCCGGGCGGACTACATGGATGGCGTGCGCGTCGCCCTCGGGTTCTACGGCCTGTGGTTCGGCGCCTATCCCTACGAGACGCTCACCGTCGTCGATCCCCCGGAAGACGGACGCGGGTCCATCGGGATGGAGTACCCGACGTTCGTCACCGGCGGCACGTTCACCCCGCTGCTGCGCTGGCCGCTGCGGGAAGCGCGGATCACGAAAAACATCACGCTTCACGAAATCGGGCACCAGTATTTCTACGGGATGATCGGAAGCAACGAATTCGAGGAGCCCTGGCTCGACGAGGGTCTCAACACCGACGCCGAGTACCGCGCGATGGCGCTCGCCTATGGGCCGCGGGACTTCATCGAGCTGCCGGGCGGCGTCGGGTTCAGCTCCGTCGCGATGGCGCACGGAGTCGCGGTGTCCCAGAAGAACCTCGATCCCATCGTGCGCGATGCCTGGCGCTTCTCCACGGGCGACTCGTACGGGATGAACTCCTACATGAAGACGGGCCTCTTCATGGCGCAGTTGCGGAACGATCTCGGGCCAGTCGTCTTCGCGCGCGCCGAGCGCGCTTTCTTTCAGGAGTGGGCTTTCCGCCATCCCTCGAGCGCCGACTTCTTCGATGCGTTCGAGCGCGCGAGCGGCCGCGACCTCTCGACCTACCGTTCGAACCTCGTTTTCGGCACGGCTGTCCTCGACTGGCAGGTCGTCAGGGCGGCGAGCGAACGGCCCCCCGAGGATTCCGGGATCTTCGACAGAAAGGGCTCTCGGTCGACCCTCGTCGAGGGCCGTCCCGCTTCGACCGGCGGGAACGCGGGACCCGGCGACCGGCGACCGCGCCGGTGGATATCGTCGATTCTCTTTGGAAACACCGGCGACTGGCCGCACGGGGCGGCGGCGCGGCTCGCCTTCGAGGACGGCAGCACCCTCGATCGCGCGCTGCCGGCGGACGCGCGCTGGGTCCGCCTGTCCATCTCCTCCCGCTCGCGGCTGGCGTGGGCGGCCGTCGATCCCGACCGGCGCAACGCGTGGGACCGCAACCGGCTGAACGATTCGAAGGTCCTCGGAGTCGGGCGCGGCGCCGCCGAGACGCACGGGCGCGCCGCCTCCGCGAAGTACTTCGGGTGGGTCGCGGCGATGGCCGGACTCTTCCAGCAGCTCCTCTGGGCGCTCGCATGAGGAGCCCGGGCGCTCTCGCCGCGGGCTTCTCGGCGCTTTCGCGGCGGCGGCTGGTCCTTCTCCTGGTGGTTTGCAGTCTCGTGCTCGGAGTCCTGTCAGCCGCGCCCCTCGCGCCGGCCATGGACGAGGCCTTCCGGGACACGCTCGCCGGAGACCACCTCCTCCGAAACCATCCCGAGTTCGCCCCGGTCGATGCGTTCGACTTTCTCCGGGAGAAGGCGGCGGCGGTCGCGGGCGCGCGGCAGACGATGGTCTGGGCGGCGCTTCTCGGCGTCATCCTGCAGATCTTCTTCGCCGGCGGGATCGTCGAAACGCTCGGCCGGAACGTCTTTTCCACCCGGGGGTCCCGCGCGGCGTTCTGGGCGGGCTCGCGGCGTCATTTCGCGCACAACCTGAAGTGCTTCGCCGTATTCGCGCTCCTGCTCGGTATCGCGTTGAGCGTCTGGCTCGGGTTGGCCGGCGCCCTGGGGAAGGCGCTCTTCGACCACGCGCCGCCGCACACCGCGGGACGAACGGTCTGGGGAGCCCTGAGCCTCGCCGTGGCGGCCGCGATCGCGGGGTCGCTGATGCTTCTCTACGACTTCGCGCGCGCCGGCCGGCGAACGACGCCCGGGATTGGCGCCATAGCGGCATTCCGAAACGCCCGGCGGCGGCTGCGGGGCCGACTCCTGCAGGGCCTCGGCGTCCTCCTGTTCTGGAGCCTCGCGGCAGGCGCCGCTCTCGCCCTCCTGTTCGCGGCCGCCTGGGGGCAGCGCACGCCGTCCGGCCCCGCCGTCGCGGTCAATCTCGTGCTCCTCGTTCTCCTTCTCGCCGTCCGGCCCGTGGCTCGAGTCGCCGCGTGGGGCTCGATCCTGGCCCTCTTCGACGCGAGCGAGCCGTGGGGCGCCCGGACGCCGCTCGGGCCGCGGGAGTTCCCGCGCGCCGCGGGGGAAGCTCAGAGGTCAGAGTCGAGAGTCGAGAGTCAGGAGCCCGGAAATCCCGGCCCGGAGGATCGGAAGGCCGACAACTCGGAGCTGAAAGCTGACAGCTGACAGCTCACGTCAGCTCGCCTTCGCTGCCCACTCGGCGATCCGGCGCATTCCTTCCCGCACCCTTTCGATCGGCGTCGCGAACGAGAGCCGGATGCACGAGTCCTCTCCGAACGCCTCGCCGGGAACCGCGGCGACGTGGGCCTCGGCCAGAAGCCGGCGGCAGAGATCTTCGGACCCGGAAACTCCCATACGGCCGTAGAGCGACGAGACGCGCGGAAACACGTAGAACGCGCCTTCCGGAGGCGCCGCCTCGATCCCGGAAATGGCGCCCATTCCCTCGAGCATCGCCTCCCGCCGCGCCGCGTAGTGAGCCAGCATGCCCGCGACCGACGAATCGGATCGCACCAGATCCGCGAAGGCGTGTAGGCCGGCTTCCTGCGAGATCGACGACGCATTCGAGGTCGAGTGGCTCTGGTACGAGGCCATGGCGGAGACGAGCTCGCGCGGAGCCACCGCCCACCCGAGCCTCCAACCGGTCATGGCGTACGTCTTCGACGCGGCGCCCGTGACGACGATGCGCTCGCCATGCCTCTCCCAGAACGCGGCCGCGGAGACGTGCTGCCGCCCGTCGTAGAGAAAGCGGTCGTACGTCTCGTCGAAGATGAGGGTCGCGCCGCGGCGCTCGCACCATTCGAGAATGCGCTCGAGCTCATCGCGCGGAACGACGGCGCCGGTCGGGTTGTTGGGAGAGTTGAGAATCACTCCCTTGACGCGGGGGCCCGCCTGCTTTTCGAGCTGCGCCGCCGTGGGCCGCCATCCGTCCTCGAGTCTCGTCTCGACGAACACGGGACGCGCTCCCGCGAGACGCGCCATCTCGGGGAAGGAGACCCAGTAGGGAGAGAACACGGCGACCTCGTCATCGGGATCGAAGAGCGCCTGGCAGGCGTTGAACACGGCCTGCTTGGCGCCGGCGGTCACGAGAACGTTCTCGGGCCGGCATCCCGCTCCCTGCTCGCGCCGGTACTTCCCGGCGATCGCCTCCCGCAGGGCCGGAGCTCCTGCGGTGTCCGTGTATTTCGTGCGGCCGTTCTCGATCGCCGCGATCCCGGCTCGGGCGACGAATTCGGGCGTCGGGAAATCCGGCTCTCCCAGGCCGAAGTCGACCACGTCGACGCCCGAGGCGGCGAGCGCCTTCGACGCCTTGCCGACCGCGACGGTCGAGGAGGGGCAGAGCTCCTGGACCCGGCGGGAGAGGCGCGGTCCGCTCATCCCCGCTTCCTCCACGAACGCCGGAAGGCGGGGAAGGCGAGGAGCTTCTTGCGGCCGGTCAGGACGAGGCCGAGCTCGATCACGATCCATCCACCATACACAAAGAGCATCTCGTGGCGAAGCGACGGGACGACGAACTGGATGGCCCAGAGCGCGAAAAGTCCGACCGCCTCGTAGAGCTCGAAGCTCATCGACGCCAAGAACAGCCACCCCAGAAACGCCTGGAGGATCGTCAGCAGGATCTCGCTTCTCTGGAAGGCGTCGAAGGGGAGCGGCGCGGTCGAGCCGTGGCTGACGCAGTAGATGACGCCCAGCATCGCGGACAGGATTCCCCACTGGTTGATGTTGGAGGACACCATGTTGATGAGGGCGACCGGGGCCCTCGTGATCCGCCGGGCCCACGCGAAGGCGGACGTCTTCTCCGGAAACTCCGAGAGAAAGGGAGCCACCCACTGGATGAAGACGAATTGCGACATGCCGAGGCTCGTCGCCAGGGCCATCATCGACGCGAGGAACGGCTCGGCGATGAAGAAGATGATCGCTCCCCCGCCCAGGAGAAGAGCTCCCACGGCGGCCCACCGCTTGCCGCCCGTAAACGAGAGCGCCCAGCGGGACACGGCGGGGACCTCGTCGTCCTGCTCGATGCACTCCTCCCGGGGAGGCATCTTCAGGAGCACCCACAGGTAGACGACGTAGGTCATGGAGAGGATCGCGGAGTCGACCAAGGAGAGGCTCCCCTTCGCCCAGACGACGACGAAATAGGCGAGGGGCGGCAGCAGGCCGATGACCTCGACGGCGTGGTCGTCCGCGAGCGTGATCTTCCCGAGCGGCGTCTTGCGGCGGCGCTTGGAGTAGAACGCGGCAACCGCGAAAATCATCGGCCAGCCGAGCCCGGTCAAGAGTCGGAGGCTCCCGGTGAAATTCGCGATCGCCAGGTGAACCATGTCCGGGTTCTTGCCGGCCTTCCAGGCGATGACCGCTTCGACGGCGAACTCGGGAAAGGTCTGGACGAGCGCCAGCACCGCGAGAGCGAGACCCTGGGACATCAGGAACTCGGCGGCCTCCGCGCCCCACGCGACGAGGAAAGCTGACCCGATCATCGCCGGAAACGTCCAGAGCGCGGAGAGAGGGGAACCGGGAGTCGCGCCTTCGAGGTCGACGGCGAGGGCGAGGCGTTCGCGCCAGGACCTCATCGCCGCGGGTTATAGCATGACGACCATGGCGGGAATCGAATCGCCGTCTAACCCCGTCGTGCGCGACATCGCCCGATCGATCGAGGCCCGAACGCACTTCCTGATCGAGGGGGAGAAGCCGATCCTCGAGGCCGTCGCGGCCGGCATTCCCCTGGCGCACCTCCTGCACGACGGGAGCGTGCGGCCCGGCCGTCTCGCCGCCATCGCGTCGGCCCGCCCGCGGCTGGTCTCCCGCGCCGTCCTCGAACGGCTGGCCGAGTCCTCGACGCCCCAGCACCTTCTCGCGGTGGCCCTCCGCCGCGACGTGCCCGTCGACCAGATCCTCGGCCGCCCGGGGCCCGCCGTTTTCCTCTTCGGGGTGCAGGACCCGGGCAACCTGGGCGCGATCGTCCGCGTCGCCGAGGCGGCCGGCGCCGCCGGTGTGCTGGCCGCTCCCGGGTCTGCCGACTTCTTCCACGCCCGCGCGGTGAGGGCGAGCGCGGGCAGCGTCCTTCGGATCCCGGTGTCGGGACGCGTCTCGTTCGAGCCCTTCGCCGCCGACGCAAAGGAAGCGGGCCGCGTGATCGCGGGCGCGGTGGCGTCAGGCGGGGAGAACCCGTTCGACCATCCGCTCGGTCCGTCTTCGGTCCTCGTCATCGGCGCGGAAGGGACGGGGCTTCCCGCCGGCGCCTACCGATACCTCGACCGGCGCCTGACCCTTCCGATGCGCGAACCCGTGGATTCGTTGAACGCCGCCGTGGCGGCGGCGCTGATCCTCTACGCGGGATTCGGGAGGGTTGAGCGTTGAGCGTTCAGCGTTGAGCGTTCGATTCCGAAGCTTCGGCTCTCAACTCTCAACTTCCTCCTCGACTTCTCCCTCGGCGAAGACTTCCGCCTGGAACTTCCAAAGACGCGCTCCGGGATTCCGCCAGGCGTCGGGCGCCAGTCCTGCTTTGCGGGAGAGCTCCTCGAGGAAACGCTCGCGGGTCATGTTCCACTCGGTGGCCACCTGAGGGAGGAGCAGCCCGCTCCGCCCGGAGAGCTCGAGGATGAGGCCGTCGCGGCCGACTTCGATCTCTTCGGCGTTTTCGACTTCCGCGGGCGGAGTCAGCACGGAGATCTCGATCTCGATCCGGGAGAGCTCCTCGGGATCGAGAGGAGGGAAGCGCGGATCTTCGAAGGCGGCCCGCAACGCGAAACGCGGGACCGTCCGGCCGAGATCCCCCTCGGGCGCGAGTGTTCCGATGCACCCGCGGAGATCGCCCCCTTCGCGCAGCGTGACGAACAGCGCGCGCGGCCCGCCGAATCCCTCGGAGCGGTCCGAGGCGAGACGCGGCAGCGGCTCTCCGCGAAAGTGCGCCTCGAGAGAACGGCGCGCCAGATCCAGGAGGTCCCGCCGCGTCTCTCGCGAAAGCTGCCCGGGCATGCTCAACTCGAAACGGGAAGGCGGCGGAGGAAACTCCCGACGGCGGCTTCGAGCTCCGAAAGCCTGCCCTCGAAGAAGTGGCCGGTCCCCGGCACCACCACGACGTCGCCGGATTCCCCCAGAAATTCGCGCAGGAGAGCCGGCGGGCCGTAGGTGTCCTCCTCGCCGACGACGAAGAGGGCCGGGACCGTCGGCCGCGGGGTCTCGCGAATGGACTCGGTGGCGACGGGCAGCCCGACGCCGAGGAACGCGGCGACGCGTGTGTCTTCGACGCTCGCCCGCAACGCCGCCGCGGAACCGAAGGAGAAGCCGCCGGCGAGCAGAGGGCCTCCGGTTCGGCGCTCGACCTCGTCTTCCGCCGCCTTGAAATCGAGGGTCTCCCCGACGCCCTGGTCGTGGACCCCCTCGGAGAGCCCGACGCCGCGGAAGTTGAACCGGAGGGTCGCCCAGCCGTTCTCGACGAGAGCTCGCGCCGCCCGGTAAACGACCTTGTTGTGGAGGGTCCCTCCGAAGAGCGGATGGGGATGCGCGAAGACCGCGCCTCCCCGGCGAGGCGGCGCGACGTCCTTCCAGAGTCCCTCCAGGCGCCCGGCGGGCCCCGGAAAGAGGATTGTCTCGATGCGTTCGGTCAGGAGTCGCCCCGAGGAGGCGTGGAGAAGGCCTCCGGCCACGTTGGCGAAAGCCCGGGTTCATCGTATTCTTCCCGCCTCTCGCCCGGTCCCCGGCCGAGAGACCGCGCAGACCCGGGAACCGAAGAGCCGAAAGGCAAGGCAGGAAGCAAACGCATGAACAAGATCGTACACGTCGTCGGCACCGGCACCATCGGCGAGCCCCTCATCGGTCTGTTCGCCGACTTCAAGAAGTACCTCGGGGTCGACGAGATCACCTTCCACAAGCGGACTCCGATGACCACCGAGCGCGCCAAAGTCAACCACCTGCTCCAGCGCGGCGCGAAGCTCGCCGTGGACTCCGACAAGGTCGCCGATTTTGAGGCCCTCGGCCACAAGGTCGACTACGAGGCGCAGGAGGCGCTCGAGCGCGCCACGGTCGTGATCGATTGCACGCCGGCGGGCAACGAGAACAAGAAGGTGTACGAAACCCTGTCCGGCCCCCGGGGCTTCCTCGCCCAGGGCAGCGAGTTCGGCTTCGGGAAGCCGTACGCGATGGGGATCAACGACGAAGCGCTCATCGCGGGTGAGGACCGCTTCCTGCAGGTCGTCTCGTGCAATACGCACAACATCGCCGCGCTCGTGAAGACGCTCGCGGAGACCGAAGACCACGGATCCGGGCTCGAGCAGGGGCGATTCGTGTGCCTGCGGCGCGCCAACGACGTCTCCCAGGACTCGAGCTTCTCGCCGGCGCCGTCGGCCGGCAAGCACGACGACCCGCAGTACGGGACGCATCACGCGCGGGACGCCTCGCGGCTTCTCGAGACGATCGGGTGGAAGACGAAGCTCTTCTCTTCCGCCATGAAGCTGAATACCCAGTACATGCACTCGCTCTGGTTCGACCTCGAGCTCACGCACCCGATGACGAAGGAGCGCGCTCTGGACCGGCTTCGGGCCAACCGGCGCATCGCGATCACGGAAAAGCGCTCCTCGAATCAGATCTTTTCCTTCGGCCGCGATCACGGGTACTACGGCCGGATCCTGTCGCAGGCGGTCGTCGCCGCGCCGACGATCACGGTCAACGGCGACCGCGACGTCGTCGGCTTCTGCTTCACGCCCCAGGACGGGAACTCTCTCGCCTCTTCGATCGCCGCCGCCCTCTGGCTGATGGATCCCGACTACGACCGGCAGGCCCGGCTGGGGGTCCTCGACCGTTTCTTCTTCCGGGAGATATGAGGCGAGTTGTCGGTCGTCCGTTCTCAGTTTTCAGTCGTGCCTTTTCGCGCTTATGGGGGTAATCCATCCGGTTCTATCGCGCCGGGAGCGAATGACCCCGTTTTCGACGGAACGGACGACTGAGGACTGAGAACTCACTGCTACACTCGGTTCGATGGACTGGGTGACGTGCCCGAATTGCGGCTTCACGCAGATCCCGACCGAAAAGTGCCTCCGTTGCTCGCGCCCGCTCGATAGGCCGGAGCCGCCCGCCGGCCGGCGGATCCCTCCCGACCCCGGCCCCGATCCCGACGCCGTCGCAACGCTCGTTCCCTCGGCGGAGACCGCGGCGGCGATTCCTTCACCCAGCCTGCCGCGCCGCCCCGAAAGACCTGCGCCTCCGCCGCCGGACGCCCCGGAGCCCGAAGCGAGCCGGATCCGGCCGGCGACCGCGGCCGCGATCGGCGCCGGAATCGCCCTCCTCGCCGCGGTTCTGGTCCTGGCGGTGCGCCCGCGTCCTCAGCCTTCCCTCTACGAGACGTCTCCCGCCCCTCCCGCCGCCGCGCCGGCGCGGCTCGATCTCTCCGGCCGCTGGGAGACGGAGTTTCCCAAGACTCTTTCCTCCCCGGCACGCCCCGCCCTGAAAAAGGTGTTCATCGAAACGGACGGCGATGGCGCGATCCTCGCCGCCGGAGTCCTGCTGACCGATCCCGGCCGCGGCGGCGTCGGCGCCGGGTACCGGCTGGTCGCCGACGGCCCGCAGCGGCTGGGACAGATCTCCTCTCTCCTGGCCGCTTCGCCCGCCGGCGCGGCGCTCCCGATCGACTTCATTCCGTTCCCCGCGTGGGTGCCGGCGCGCGAGCGGGTGTGGCGGGCCCTCGAAGGGCAGAGCCGGCGGGTCCTCGACGTGCGGTATCTCCTGCTCGAGTCCGTCGAGGACGACTATCTCGTCCAGGCGGGGGTCAACCAGGGCGGCTTCCTCTCCTACGTCTTCTTCTCCCGGGAGTACACCCGCAACCGCGGCGTCGACGCGCTGTCGGGTGTCATCCATCCGGACCCGGGCAGCGACCTTCGCGGCTTCCGCAACCTGGTCTGGGACCTGTCGGGCGCCGCGGATTTCCTGAAGCTCGAGGTCTACGGCACGCTCTCGGGCCCCGAGGGCGGCGCCGGGGACCGGCTCACGCTGAAGAGGAAATAGCTGTCAGCTGTCAGCGATCAGCTGTCAGTTTCCGGTTTTCACTTTACAGTTTTCCGCTCGTTTCTCGCCGACGAGCCGCCCCGACTCCTGAAACTTTCTGACTGCGTACCGACCGACGCTTAACGCTTGACGCTTAACGCTCAGCCCTCTTCAAACACTGATCATGTAACCGCCGCTCTTCGCGTCCTTCTTCATCGAGAGGATCTTCAGCCTCTCCGCGTCCTCGAGAAGCTCCGAGAAGGACTTGTAGCCGTAGTACGACTCGTTGAAGTAGGGCTGCTTGCGCTGCATCGTCTGCTTGATCATCGAGCCCCAGATCACGTCGTAGTTCTCTCTCTGGAGCGCCTGCATCGAGTCGAGCATCAGGCGGAAGACTTCCTTCTTCTTCTCGGGGAGGTTCTCGATCGAGGGCAGCTCGCGGGTCTCCCGGACGAGGTCTTCGTAGAAGATGAACTCGTCGCAGTTGCTGATCAAGAGCTCCGACGTGGAGTTCTTGACGCCCACCCCGATGACGCTCTTGTCGTTTTCCTTGAGCTTCGAGACGAGCGGGGAAAAATCGGAGTCTCCCGAGCAGATCACGAAGGTCGTGATGTGGCCCTTGGAGTTAGCGAGATCCATGGCGTCGACGACCATCCGGATGTCGGCCGAGTTTTTACCGCTGTAGCCCCGCTGCGGAATGTCGATGAGCTCGATGGCGGCCTCGTGGAATTCGCGCTTGTAGTCGGAATAGCGCGTCCAGTCCGCATACGCCTTTTTATAGACGATGCGGCCCTTTTCGATCAGCCGCTGCAGCACGAGATGGATGTCGAATTTCTTGTATTTCGCGTCGCGCGCGCCGAGCGCGATGTTCTCGAAGTCGATGAAGAGCGACAGCCGCTGCTCAACCGAGACACGGGCGGGCGGCGGAGGAGCGAGGGAGACCGGCGTCATGGCGTTCGAGGATACGGCCGGCGGGGCGGGCGCGAGGGTGGGCCCGGCCAGGACCGCTACGGGCGCGGGCTGCGGGTGGTCCCCGTTTCTCGGCTCCTCGGGCCCTCCGGCAGCGCGGGGCTTATGCCGGCGGGCTCCTCCGCGTCGGCGGCGGCTCTTCTTCTCTCCGCCCTCTTCGGCGGCGGGAAACGGGATCGTGTCGTCGTTCATGGTTTTCCTTCCGGTACGTAATCGAACGAAGAGGTCGTCAGGAGAAACGAGGCGAGCACGCGGGCGACCGGCCGGCCTTCCGCGTCCACGATCTCGACATCCCCGATGTTGAGGCGGCGCCCCTTCTTGACGATGCGGGCGCGGGCCCAGACGTCTCCTCGTGCGCGACGGAGAAAGTGGATGGTCAGGTCCGCGGTCGCGAACCCCATCTTTCCGTCGAAGTTGGTCGAGAGAGCGAACGCGACGGCCGTGTCCGCCAGGGTCGCCAGGATGCCTCCGTGGATCGTCCCCGATCCGTTGCTGACCTCGTCGCGGTAGGGCAGCTTCAGGACGGCGTAGTCGAGGGAAAGCTCCTCTAAAACAGGCTGGAGCCGGCCGATCGCGGGCGATCCGGCGAGGCGGTTTCGGAGGCGTTCCAGGAGATCGGGGGCCAGAGTCAGGGGACCCCCCGAACCCGACTGTGGGGTCGTCATCGTCGCACTCATAAACGATTCATTTTAGTTGGAATTCGCCCCGGCGGGACGAGCGATCAGACCTCGGAGGTCTCTTCCCGCTCGTAATAGGGCAGCTCTTCGGCCCGCTTGACGGAGTTGTCGAACTGCCGGGGCACCTCGACGATGGTCCGCGTCATGTTCGGGTCGCAGATCTCGTTCTCGCACTCGTAGGTGTACACGTTCTTCTCGGGGTGTTTCGCGAACCGGACGACGGTCTGGTACGTATCGCAGTTGCCGCACTTGATGGACATCATGAAGATGTCGATCACGTGCCGGGCGGACTCTTCGCTCGTCTCTTCCACGAAGCGATAATACGACGGAAGGAGACATGTGGATGAAACGCCTCCTGCTCTTCGCCGTCGCGGCTCTCCTCGCCGCGGCGCTCCCCGCCGGCCCGGCGGCCGCGGCCGATTTAGAGAAGACGATTCCGATCCCCGGCACGGGCCGGGCGAACCTCGGATGGTCCGCGGGAAATTGTTCGGTCCGGAGCGCGAGAATCGCGGTAGCGGCAAGTATCGCATCGCGGTCGGCGTGGATCTACGACCGCTCGGAGCGGGTCGTGAAATCGGGAGACAAGACCGACACCGTGGACGATCACAAGCTCGACGACAACATCCGCCTCTCGACGCGGATGCGGACGGTCGACATCGCCGACTCGGCCGCACGGCATTCGCGCCCGGATCGGGCCGCGATGACGGATCGCGCCGCGATGACGGATCGCGCCGCGATGACGGATCGCGCCGCGATGACGCTCCCGCTCCCCGGGGGGAACCGGAGGCGCTCGTGACGCCCCCCGGGCTCTTCGCCTATCGGGTCCGGCCGGCCGCCATGCTCGACGTCACCGGCGCCGATCGCGCGGCATTCCTCCAGGGCCAGATCACGCAGGATGTCCG
>JALYUA010000139.1 GCA_030854005.1 Acidobacteriota bacterium | reverse complement strand
GCCGTGCGCCAGGAAAAGCACGCGGTCGCAGAGCACCTCCACCTCCCTCATGTTGTGGGAGGTGTAGACGATCGTGACGCCCCGTTCTCTCTGCAGCTTCTGAAGGGCCGTGCGCACCTTGTCGGCGATGTCGGGATCGAGGCTCGCGGTGGGCTCGTCGAGGAAGAGCACTTCCGGGTCGTTCAAGAACGCCTTGCACAGGTTGACGCGCGTCAGCTGGCCCGAGGAGAGGGCCCCCGTCGGCCGCCCCGCGGAATCCGAGACCTCGAACAGCTCCAGGAGCGCGTCGATCTTCGCGGCGGGCCGGCGCACTCCGTAGAGTCCGGCGAAGACGCGGAGGTTCTGCCGCACCGTGAGGTTCGACGGCAGGGAGATGTAGGCGGAGGAAAAGTTGACCCGCTGGAGGATCGCGAGGCGGTCCGACGGCATCGACAGGCCGAGCACCCTCACGTCTCCCGCCGTCGGCGTCGTCAACCCGAGCAGCAACTGGATCGTCGTCGTCTTTCCCGCGCCGTTCGGGCCGAGCAGTCCGAAGATCTCGCCGGAAGCCACCGAAAAAGAAAGACCATCCACCGCGGCGACGTCGCCGAAGCGCTTGGTCAGTCCTTTGACGGCAATCGCCGCTTCGATTTCGGCGCGGGTCTCGGGCAACGCGGACCTCCTCCTCTGCCGGGGCGCGTGATTGTAAGGTGCGCGAATCGTGAAGATCTTTTCGACCGCCCGCTATGTTCTTCCGCTGCCGGACGGGCACCGGTTTCCCATGGAGAAATATGCGCGGCTGGCCGAGCGCGTCGTGGCGGAGCTCGGGGCGCGACACTCCGTGCTCGAGCCTGACGCCGCGCAGGACGCGGACCTCCTGCGAGCTCACACTCCGGACTGGGTCGCGCGCGTCTCTGCCGGCTCGCTGACGCGCGAGGAGATTCGGCGGATCGGCTTTCCGTGGTCGGAAGAGATGGTGGAGCGGTCCCGGCGATCGGCCGGCGCGACGATCGCCGCCTGCCACGCGGCCCTCGCGGACGGCGTCTCCGTCAACCTCGCCGGCGGCACGCACCACGCGTTCGCGGACCGGGGCGAAGGATACTGCGTGTTCAACGACACGGCCGTGGCGGCGCGCGCGCTCCAGGGCGCCGGGCGGGCGAAGCGGATTCTCGTCGTCGATTGCGACGTCCACCAGGGCAACGGGACCGCGGCGATCTTCCGCGACGATCCGAGCGTGTTCACGTTTTCGGTTCATGGCGCCAGGAACTTCCCCTTCCGAAAGGAGAAGAGCGACCTCGACGCCGAGCTGCCGGATGGAACCGAAGACGCCGAGTACCTCGCCGCGTTGTCGCGCGGCCTCGCGGAGGTCCGGCGCCGATTTCCCGCTCCGGACCTCGCGATCTACGTCGCGGGCGCCGATCCGTGGGAAGGCGACAGACTGGGCCGCCTCCGCGTCTCGCGGGAAGGGCTCGCCGCGCGCGACCGTCTCGTGTTCGGCTGGCTGAGGGAGGCCCGCGTGCCCGCCGCGGTGACAATGGCGGGCGGCTACGGTCGCTCCATCGAGGGCACGGTGGCGATTCACTTCGAGACCGTCCGTCTCGCCGCGGAGATGCAAGAGTTGACGGCTGACACTGAGAGCTAGTCTTCGGTCGCGCCTCCCACGCGGGCGATCTGCTCCGGCTTCACCGACTCGGGCCGGAACTTCGCGGCGGAGGCGACCATCCTGTCGAGGACCGCGTCGAACTCGGGCGGCGGCCCCTTGTGGAATCGCAGCGGATTGATGCGCGCCAGAACGAAAGGGCGCAGGTACGGGCTCTGAAAGCCCTTCTCCGCGAGCGCCTGCATGGCCGCCGCCACCGCTTCGTCGAGCTCGAGAAGGCGGGCGGCGCGCCTCTCCCGCTCGACCAGCGCTTCGGGCAGCGGCAGCGTCGAAAACGTGTCGACGCGCTTCAGGACGGGGTGGTAGGCGCCTCCCGCGAACCGCCCGTTTTTCTCGTAACACGCGCCCAGGGTCAGGAGCGCCGGCTCCTCGAACTCGACGGCGTAGTCGATCTCCGCGCGCGGCGGCCCGGCGGCGAGGTCCCGCGCCATCCGGACGACCTCCAGCGCCTTCTCCCGGAGGTTGTGCGCCTTCTCCGTATTGAGCGCAAGAATCTTGTACGCGATCTCGGCTTCCGGAATCACGAGCGCGACGACCGAGCGGGCGCCCAGCCGCCGCAGCGCCGAGAGCCGGTGGTGGCCGTTCGGAGTCCAGAACGAACCGTCGGGAGCGGGGACGACGATGATCGGATCGAGGAATCGGTCGAGAGCGTCGAGCGCCCGGGCGAGACGCGCGACGTGGGGCTCGGACAGGTCGCGCTGGAAACTGGTGGGGGAGACGCGCTCGACCGGCAGCGCCGCCAGCAGCTGCCACCGTCCCCCGAGAGGGTCGCGGAAGGACGCCAGGACCGTTCCGCCTGCCGCCTCGACCGTCCCTTCGACCTCGCGAAGTGGCGCCGGCCGCTCCCCGGTGGCCGTCTCCGGCGCGGTGAGGCCCCGGGAGACCGGATCGGCCGCCTTCTTTCGCCTCGGCATCCTTCCGGATTCTCCCACGCGGAACGGGCCTCTTCTTTGCAGGGACAACCATCCGCCAGCGTCCTGCGTCCAACGCGCAGGATTTCAAAAGGAGGATGCCCATGCCCACCCGGGTTCGCGCTCTTTCCATGGCAACTCTCTTCGTTGCCGCGCTTCTGGCCGCCCCCGCTCCCGCCTCGGGGACTCCTCGCATCTGGGTCCCGGCTCCTCCTCCGCCTCCCGTGGTCGAGGTTCGGCCCGTCGCTCCCAGCCGGCGGCATGTCTGGGCCGGCGGTTATCACCGCTGGGACGGCCGGAGCTACGTCTGGGTTCCAGGCACCTGGCGTCGCGCGCCGAGGGCCAGAGCCGCGTGGGCGCCCGGCCGCTGGGTCCACGGACGGCGGGGCTGGTATTGGGTGGATGGCCGCTGGCGTTGATCTCCCAGGAAAGGAAAAGGGCCCTCATGAACGGACGAAACTGGATCTCCGCCGCTTTGCTGGCGGCGGCGCTGCCGCTCTCGATCGGATGCCCCCCGCCGCCGGGAGGCGCCGTGTACGTCGCGACGGGGCCGCCGCCCTTCCGGACGGAATACGTCGGAGTCGCGCCCGGACCGGATCACGTCTGGATCCGCGGCTATCACCAGTGGGACGGAAACAGCTATGTCTGGGTCCCGGGACACTACGAGCGCCGTCCGAGCGCCCGCGCGCGCTGGGTCGACGGACACTGGCGGCACAACCGCCGCGGCTGGTTCTGGGTCGCCGGACACTGGAAGTGAGTTGAGTCGAGGGTCGAGGGTTGAGACTTGAGTTCAGGGTTGAGAGTTGAAGACGAGATCTGAGTTCGCAACGAACTCTTAACTCTCGACTCTCAACTCTCAACCTCTTCCACCTTCACGACCACCAGCGTCCTGTCATCCTCCGCCGGCCGTCCCTCTGTGTGTGTGGCGACGGCGGCGAGGATCGCCTCCTGGAGGCGGGCGGGATCGGATTCGACCTCCGCGCGCAGCAGGGCCTCGAGGCGCTCGAACCCGAACGGATCGCCGGACGGGCTGGCCGCCTCGACGATCCCGTCCGTCAGCAGCACGAGCCGGTCGCCCGCGGCGAGCTGGAACGATTTCGTCGGAAAGTCCGTCCTCGGCGAAATGCCGAGCGGGAAGGAGGGAAGCGAAATGCTCTCGACCGATCCCGAGGACAGCCGGTACGGCGCGAGCTGCCCGGCGTTGGTGAGAGTCGCCTTCCGCGTGACCGGATCGCAGGCGAGCAGCGCGAGCGTCATGTAGTTCCGGCTGTCGGTCGAGCGATGGATGAGCTCGTTCAACTTGATGAAAAGCGGCGTGCCCTCCAGTCCTGATTCGAGCAGCGTCGAGAGCCCGGCCTTGGCCATCGCGACCAGCAGGCCCGTCGAGAGGCCGTGGCCCGAGACGTCTCCAATGGCGACGACGTTGCGGCCGTCCGGGAGCGTCGTGTAGTCGTAGTAGTCGCCGCCGATCTCCGCGAGCGGCTCGAATCGCGCGAGCAGCGAAAGACCCGGCAGCGCCGCCCCGGGAGGCGGGAGGAGCTTCTGCTGCAGGGTGCGCGCGATAGCAATCTCGCCTTCCAGCCTCTCCTTCTTCGCGGTCTCGACCAGCAGTCCCTCGATGGAGGCGGCCATTCCGTCGAAGGAGCGGGCCAGGTCGCCGATCTGGTTCTTGGAGCGGGAGTTCAGTCGGACCGAGAACTCCCCGCGCGCGATCGCCTGCGATGCGCGGGTCAGGCGGTTGACGTTGCGGGTGATCGTTCCGACGAGGACGAACGCGGTGGCGAGGGCGGCGAGATAGACGACCAGAAGCGCGAAGGCGATCCCGGTGAAGATCGCCCAGAACACCCGCCCCACTTCCGGCGCGCCCTGAGCGAAGAGCTGCTCCGCGAGAATGCGGGGCGACGTCTGGCCGATGTAGAGGACGACGTTGCGCCCGCCCGGCCCGCGCGCGAGCGTCGCCGCCGGTCGGTCGACGTACACGCCGGCGATCCAGTGGCGGTCGAGCCAGCTTCGATCGGGCGCGGCGGGCCCGGGTGGGGGCGCCTTCTCCTTCTTCTTCTTTTCGCCGGCGGGGAGTGTCCTTCTCTCGACGACGGGATCTCGAGAGAAATCCACGTTGAACCCGCGACCCCGGTGGGAGGTCCCCACCTCGATGATGACGTTGTACCCGGTGGCCTCGGAGAGCCGCCGCGCCCACGTCTTCGCCGGGTCGGTCAGGAGGATCAGAAAATAGCGGCGGCTTCCCGGTTCCGGGTCGGGAACCGCGAGCCAGCCCTCCTCTCCCGCGATGACCGAACGCGGGGTCTTCAACGCGAGCGCCCAGGCGGCCTCCGATCCCGCTGTAATCCAGGTGACGTCCGAGTCGGTCACCTTTCCCTTCTCGTCGACGCGCAGCGAGGGAAGCTCGTTCGACGGCGACGAGGCCGCCTCCCGGCCGGCCGCGAGGAGCTCGCGGTGCACCCGCGTCGCCACGATCTGGTGGGCCAGGAGGTAGGCGCCCGCGAAGAGAAGGAGCAGGAGCAGCGGGATCGGGACGATGCCGATCAGGAAATAGGAGAAGGCGAGCCGCAGCGTGAGCTTGCGGATGATCTGCCGGAAGAGCGCGACGACGCCCCGGTAAAGAAGCACGAGCCCCGACAGGTTCGCGAGGCCGATCGAGATCAGCCGGGCGCAGCCGGAGTCCGAAGACCCGGCGGGGGCGAGCGCGATGACGGCGACGAGCGACGCGACGAAGAGCACGAGCCAGATCCGCGTCGATTTTCGGAGTACCACTGCCGGCGGATTGTATGAGGGAGCCGGCCGGATCGGAGTCATCAGTTGTCAGTTATGAGTCGTCCGTCGGGAACCAACGACGAAGCGGAAACTGAAAACTGAAAACCGGCGACGGAAAACCGGCGATAAGATGAGCAGGCCCGTGACGTTCTTCCGACAGGCGGCCCTGCTCCTGCCTTCCGCCTTCCTGATCGGCGTTCTCCTCTTCCTACTGACCCACGGGCACCAGGACCCCGGATTCGGCACCTATCCTTTCTTCGAGCAGTGGGGCGGCGGCGCTCTCGTGTCGGCCACGCCGGAGGGGCGCTTCGTCCAGCAATCGCTGCTCTTCTTCGTTCCCACTTTTCTCATCGCCCTTCTGTTCATCCTCTTCGTCGTTCTGGCGGAGCGAGGGCTGCTCGGCCGTCCGGCGGCGCGGCCCCGTTCCGCCTTCCGCGGGGCCTTCGAGCCGGTGTTCGCCGGGACCTTTCTGGTCGTCACGGCGATTCTCGTGTGGGAGGGAGACCGCCTCGCCTCGCGGCTCGCCCCGGGGGCTCTCGTCGCGCCGCTTCTGGTGGCCTTCGCCCCCTACGCCGCCGCGGCGGTCGCCGTGGTTCCCGCAGCCATCCTGGCGGCGCCTCTC
Source organism: Acidobacteriota bacterium (assembly GCA_030854005.1). Taxonomy (GTDB): domain Bacteria; phylum Acidobacteriota; class Thermoanaerobaculia; order UBA5066; family Gp7-AA6; genus JALYUA01. The sequence goes on along the minus strand of JALYUA010000139.1, from coordinate 6,873 downwards.
GTCCTGATCCTGCGGCCGACGGATCCCACGTGAAGCCGTCCGCGTCGATCGTCGTTCTGGACTTCGGGGGCCAGTACACGCAGCTGATCGCGAGAAGGATCCGGGACGCGCGGGTCTTTTCCGTCGTCCTCCCGCCCGACGCGCCGTCCGAAGAGATCGCCCGCTGGAACCCGGCGGGCGTGATCCTCTCCGGGGGCCCCCAGAGCGTTTACGAAGAGGGAGCGCCGGTGCCGGGCCCGGGACTCCTCGAGCACGGCGTCCCGGTCCTCGGGCTCTGCTACGGGATGCAGTGGATGGCCCAGACCGCGGGCGGAGAGGTCGAGGGCGGCCACGGACGCGAATACGGACGAGCATCCGCGCGTGTCGTCGCGGACTCCGAGCTCTTCCACGGCCTCGAGGAAGGGCAGACCGTCTGGATGAGCCACGGCGATTCCGTGACGCGTGCGCCGGAAGGCGCCCGCGTGATCGCCTCGACGCCCGACACTCCGATCGCCGGCTTCGAGAGCCCCTCCCTCAAGCTCTACGGGCTTCAGTTTCATCCCGAGGTCCGCCATACCGAGCACGGCACCGCGATCCTGCAGAACTTTCTCTTCCGCGTCTGCGGTGTCCAGCCCGACTGGAGCATGGCGTCGTTCCGGCAGGAAAAGGTCGAGGAGATCCGCCGGCAGGCTCCCGACGGCGCGGTGATCTGCGCTCTCTCCGGCGGCGTCGACTCCTCGGTCACCGCGCTCCTCCTCCGGGAAGCCCTCGGAGACCGCGTCCACCCGATCCTCGTCGATCACGGCCTGATGCGCGCCCACGAGACCGTCCAGGTGGTCGAGGCCTTCGGCCGGCTCGGGATCGCGGTGCATGCGGTCGACGCGGCGGACCTCTTTATGGGGCGGCTCGCCGGCGTCACCGACCCGGAGGAAAAGCGCAAGGTGATCGGCCGGACGTTCATCGAGGTGTTCGAGCGCGAAGCGAAGAGCATCCCCGACGCGCGGTACCTCGCGCAGGGAACGCTGTATCCCGACGTCATCGAGTCGGTCTCCATCAAGGGCCCCTCCGCGGTCATCAAGACGCATCACAACGTCGGCGGGCTTCCGGAGAAGCTCGGGTTGAAGCTCATCGAGCCGGTGCGGGAGCTCTTCAAGGACGAGGTGCGCCTCCTCGGCGCGGAGATGGGCCTGCCTCGCGAGTTCCTGGCGCGGCATCCCTTTCCCGGTCCGGGGCTCGCCGTCCGAATTCCCGGAGAGGTGTCGGTCGAAAAAGTCGCGATCCTTCAGCAGGCCGACGAGATCGTGCTCGACGAGATCCGCCGCGCCGGACTCTACGACGCGATCTCGCAGGCCTTTGCCGTGCTCCTGCCGGTGCGATCGGTGGGCGTGATGGGGGACAACCGGACGCACGACTTCGTCCTGGCGGTGCGGGCGGTCCAGACGAGCGATTTCATGACCGCGGACTGGTTTCGCATGCCGCACGACGTTCTCGACGCGATCGCCTCACGCGTCGTGCGGCAGGTCCGTGGCGTCAACCGGGTGGTGTACGACATCACGTCGAAACCGCCCGCGACCATCGAGTGGGAGTGACGGCGCGTCCTCGGAGGGCGCGAGTGACGGCTGCCCGGGATGAGGACGGCCGCGCGGGACGAGGAGCGCGGGTGACGGCCGCGCGGGACCAGATGCGAGTGACGGCCGCGGACCATGACCCGGCGCGACAGCGCGAGTCGTTTCTCTTCCGCCTCGGCTGGTTTCTGGCGAGCCCGGCGATCCGCCTTCGCCGCGCGCTCGGGCGCGTCCGGGCCCGGCTGCGTCCCTCGCGGTCCCGCGTGCGGCATCGATGGAGCCCGGACGAAGCCTCCGCTCTCGCGCCTCTCGTGTGGACGAATTCGCGCGTCGTGCGCGAATATCTGCACGAACGCGCGTCGGGGCACCCCGGCTGCGACTGGGTCACCTGGATGCTTTCCCGGTACTCGCGTGACTCCGGACAGTCCGCGCTCGTGCTCGGCGGGGGAGAAGGATGGCTCGAACGGGTGCTCGCCCGCGATCCGCGGATCGCGAAGGTGATGGGGATCGACATCGCCCGCGAGGCCGTCGAGGAGGCGGCCCGGCTCGCCGAGGCGGAAGGTCTCTCGGCGCGCATTTCCCACGAGGTCGTCGACCTCGACCGCGACGCGATTCCGGGAGGTCCCTACGACCTCATCCTGGCGCACGACTCGATCCACCACGTGAAGGACCTCGAGGGCCTCTTCGAGCGGATCGCGCGCGTGCTTGCCCCCGGCGGGACGCTTCTGTTCTGCGAGTACGTGGGGCCCCGCCGATTCGATTTCGACGAGCGAAGACAGGCGCAACTGGACGGCGCGCTGCGGTCGCTTCCGGAGAAGTACCGGCGGCTGCCCGGGCGGCGCGGCCTCGCCACGAAGGGGCATCGCACCGATCCCACCGAGCTCGCGATCCGGGACCCCTCGGAGGCGGTCCGCTCGGACGAGATCCTTCCGGTGCTCCGGAGCACCATGACCGTGCTGGAAGAGATCCCCTACGGTGGCGGTCTTCTCGCGCCGCTCCTTTTCGAGCTGATCCTGAATTTCGAGGAAGGGAACTCCGCGGACGACGCGGCGCTGCGGGGTCTCTGCGACCGCGAGCGCGCGCTCATGGAGAGCGGCGAGCTGGCGTCGGACTACGTCATCGTTGCCGCCCGGAATCGTGCGGACATTCCGTCGTAGGGCCCGGACGCTCAGGGTTCCGGAATCGCGCGGGCGATCGCGTCAAGCCCGCGCTCGAGGTTCTCCGGCGCTCCGCCGAGCGACACCCGGAAGTGGTCCGGCGCACCGAAGAACGAGCCGGGCGCGACGGCGACGCCTTCGCGCTCCATCAGCCGCCCGGTGAAGGAGGCCGTGTCGCGGCCATCCGCGAATCGGGGGAAGACGACGCTGCCGTCCGCGCGGACGCAGAGAAGCTCGGGCCGGCGTTCGAGGAATTCCTCCCAGAGGAGACGCCCGAGGGTCAGGATCTCCCGCGACCGGCGGGCGAGCGCCGGAAGGTGCGCGAAGGCGAGCGCGGAGAGCCTCTCGGCGGGCATCGAGCCCAGGCCGTCGACCACATCCCGGGCGCGTCGGATCTCTTCCGTGACGTCCGGATCGGCGATCGACCATCCGCAGCGCAGGGGGGAGAGCCCGTAGGCCTTCGTGAGGCTGTTGGTTGAGATGAAGGCGGGCGAGAGCGTCGCCGCGGGAGGGCGGGGCGCGCCGTCCATCGTGTCCGCATACACCTCGTCGATCAGGACGTGAAATCCGGCCTTCTCCGCGATCCTCGCGAGGCCTTCGAGCGCTTCCGTCGAGGCCGCGACGCCGGACGGATTGTGAGGGCTCGAAAGGATCACGAGCCGGGTGCGGTCCGTGGCCGAGCTCGCGATCCGATCGGGATCGAGAGCCCAGCCGTCGCGAAACGATCTCTCGAAAGACCGGACGGTCGCGCCGACCATCCGGGCGGCGGCGGGGAGCGGATCGTAGCCGGGCGATTCGACCAGCGCGTCGTCTCCGGGCCGCAGCAACGCGGCGCAGACGAGGAAGTTCGCGCCGGAAGCCCCGCTGGCGGTCGCCACGCGATTCGTCGTGACTCCGGCTCGTTGCGCGATCGCCTCGAGCAGAGGCGGATAGCCGTTGGCGCTCTCGCCGGCGAGGTCCACGGCCTCCCGCGCGCCCGGCAGATCCGCAAGCCCGCAGGCCAGGAGATTGCTCCCCGCGAGGTCGATCGCCGGTACCGGCCGGTTCTTCGCCCACGCCATGTAGGCGGCGCGCGGCTCGCTTCTCACGGCTGCGCCTGCCGGCGCCGCCGCGCGTAAAGGAAATACACCGGCACTCCCGTGGCGACGATGAGGGCGCCGAACCCGGACCGCTGGGGGCTCGAACGCAACGCGCTGACGACGGCGAGGGCCGCCGCCGCAATGAAGAGCAGGGGAACGACGGGGTAGCCGGGCGTGCGGAATCGGCCGGCGGGCGGCGCCCCGCCGGAGCGACGGCGGAGCACGAATACCGCCGCGGCCGCCAGCCCGAAAAAGGTGAAATCGGCGAAGACCACGGAGTCGACCAGGCCGCCGTAGTTGCCGATCGCCACGAGGACGCAGGACCAAACGGCCTGCAGCGCGATCGACGCCGCCGGCGTTTGAAAGCGGGGATGAACCCGCGCGAGGGCCGCGGGGAAGAGGCGGTCCCGCGCCATCGCGAACGAGATCCGCGTCTGAGCGAGAAACGAAAGGTCGAGGAATCCGAAGGTCGAGACCGCGATGGCGCCCGCCACGAAGCGGTCCGCCCCCGGCCCGAGAAAGCGGCGCACCGCGTCGGCAGCGGGAGCCGAGGTCGCGGCGAGGCCGTCCCTCCCGAGAGCCCGCAGGTAGACGAAATTGACCGAGACATAGACCAGGATGACGATCACCGTGCCGGCGATGAGGGCACGGGGCAGCGTGCGGCGGGGGTCCCGCGTCTCTTCGGCGACGAGATTGGCGCTCTGCCACCCGCCGTACGAGAAAAGGATCGGCACGAGAGCGCCCCCGAAGGCGAGAAGGCCGCTCGCGGGCAACGCGGTCGCCGCCGGCGCCGGGAGGCGGGCGGAGGCGAACGCGAGGCCCCCGAAGATCAGGGTGGCCAGCGCCGCGATCTTCAGCACGACGAGCGTGTTCAGGACGCGGCTGCCGGGCTTGACGCCGAGCACGTTGATTCCGGCCAGGAGCGCGATGGCGGCGATCGCCAGCGGCGTCGGCGACGCATCCGGGCGCCCGGCCAGGCGGAGGGCATAGTTCGCGAAAGTGATGGCGACGGCCGCGATGCCTCCGCCCTGAATGACGAGCAGCGAAGCCCAGCCGAAGAGAAACCCGACGAGCGGATGATAGGCCTCGCGCAGGTACGCGTACTCGCCTCCTGCCTCCGGGAGCGCCGCCGCGAGCTCGGCGAAGACGAAAGCGCCCGCGAGCGCGATCGCTCCGCCCGCGACCCAGGCCGCCAGGACGAGCCCGGCGGTCGGAAGGCGCTGCGCGACGAAGGCGGGATTGATGAAGATCCCGGCGCCGATGATCCCGCCGACGACGACCATCGTCGCGTCGAAGGTCCCCAGGGCGCGGCGGAGGGACATGGGGGAAGAGTAGCTGAGGACGGGATCGAGACGGAAAACGGGAGCCGAGCGACCAACGGGAGCGAGACGGCCGCGGTACTCCGCGGTCAACTCGATGGGGAATCGAAACAAGCAACCGAGGACCAGGGGGATCGGATCCGGCCCCCTTGGGATCGCGATGTTTCAGACGAGGTGTGAGAGGAATCCGGAAGACGGGGTTCGGCCGAACGCGCCGTTTAGTTTCCGTTTCCCGTTTCCCGTTTCCCGTTCCCCGATTCCCGGCCCCGTCCGCCGTCCGCTTCCCGTACAATCCTTTCTTCATGCCGGGCGACTTCGTTCACCTTCATCTTCACAGTCAGTATTCGCTTCTCGACGGCGCCAACCGGCTGCCGGAGCTCTGCCGGCGCGTGGGCGAGCTCGGGATGAACGCCGTGGCCGTGACCGACCACGGGAACATGTTCGGCGCGTTCGCCTTCTACCACGAGGCGATCAAGCAGGGCGTGCGGCCGATCATCGGCGTGGAGGCGTACATCGCGCCCGCCGACCGGCGCGACCGGGAGGCGCAGGCGGCGAGCGAGTCCGGCGACGGATACGCGTACCACCTGACGATTCTCGCGGCCACACAGACGGGCTACCGCAACCTCGTGCGCCTGGTCTCCGAGGCGTACATGACCGGTTTCTACCATCGCCCGCGCATGGACAAGGCCCTCCTGAGAGAGCACGCCGAGGGCCTGATCGGTCTGTCCGGGTGCCTCAAAGGCGAAGTCGCCGGGTCTCTCGCGCGCGGGAACTACGACGCCGCGAAGAAGGCCTTTCTCGACTACGAGGACATCTTCGGGAAGGGGAATTTCTACGTCGAGCTGATGGATCACGGGCTCCCGCAGCAGACGGCGATCATTCCGGACCTTCTCCGCCTCTCGACCGAGGTCGGCGCTCCCGCCGTGGCGACGAACGACAGCCACTACCTGCGGCGCGACGACGCGTTCGCGCACGAAGTGCTGCTCTGCATCGGCATGGGAAAGACGCTCGAGGACGAGCGCCGCATGCGCTTCTACAACGACGAGTTCTACGTGAAGAACCCGGACGAAATGAAGGCGCGGTTCGCGAACTGGTCGGCGGACGCGGTGACGAACTCCGCGGCCATCGCCGCGCGCTGCGCCGTCACGTTCGACACCGGCGGCCTCCATCTGCCGACGTTCACGGCACCCGCGGGCCAGACCCCGGCGGAGCACTTCGGCGAGCTCGCCCGGGAGGGGCTGGAACGCCGGCTGCGGGAGATGGAGACGGAAGGACTCGGGACGGGAATTCCGGCCGAAAAATACCGCGACCGTCTCGCGTACGAGATCGGCGTCATCGAGAAGATGGGGTTTCCCTCCTACTTCCTGATCGTGTCCGACTTCATCCGGTACGCGCGGGAGAACGGCATCTCCGTCGGGCCGGGCCGCGGCAGCGCCGCCGGGTCGATCGTCTCGTGGTCCCTGCGGATCACAGAGATCGATCCCCTGAAATACGACCTCCTGTTCGAGCGGTTCCTGAATCCCGAGCGCATCTCGATGCCTGACATCGACATCGATTTCTGCCAGGCGCGCCGCGGCGAGGTCATCGAGTACGTCACCAAAAAGTATGGGCGCGAGAACGTCGCACAGATCGTGACCTTTTCGCAGCTGAAGCCGAAGCTCGCCGTCCGGGACGTCTCCCGCGTCCTGTCGCTGCCCGTCGCGCTCGGCGATCGGATCGCCAAGCTCATCCCCGACGGCCCGGACGTCAGCTTCGACCGCGCCCTCAAGGAATC
>JALYUA010000070.1 GCA_030854005.1 Acidobacteriota bacterium | reverse complement strand
GTGAAAGAACGCCCAGAGAAGCGGGATCTGCCAGAGCTCGACGCCCGAATCGCGGGCCCGAAGGAGCAGGAAGGCGTCCGTGGAATTCGCGAGAGCGAACAGGATGAAGATCCCCACCGCGACGCGGAAGCCGCGGGGGAGCCGCTCCGCCGCCGGGACACCGGTCGGGGCGGGAAGAGCGTTCGGCCTCGCCGGCGCCTCGCGCACCTTCCAGAGGAGAAGGGCGATCCCGACGGCTCCCGGCACGAAGGCGAGAAGAAACACGGTGCGCTCATCGGGAGCGATCGTCTTCAGGAGAACGGCCGCGGTGAGCGGTCCGACGACGGCGCCGGCGTTGTCCATCGCGCGCTGGAGCCCGAAGGCTCGCCCGCGCCGCTCGGGGGCAACGAGGTCCGCGAGCAAAGCGTCGCGCGGAGCGGTGCGGATCCCTTTTCCGACGCGGTCGGCGAAGCGGATCGCAAAGACCTGAGCCCAGCTGGTGGCCAGGCCGACGAACGGCCGCACGAGACCGGCCAGGGTGTATCCCGCCACCACGAGCGGCTTCCGGCGGCCCGTCCGGTCCGTCCACCAGCCGGACGCCATCTTGGTGACGGAGGCGGTGGCTTCCGCGGAGCCTTCGATCAGGCCGAGTGTCGCGGGACCGGCGCCCAGGGTCCGGGTCAGGAAATCTGGCAGAAGCGGGTAGATCATGTCCGACGCGAAATCGGTGAGCAAAGAAACCCATCCCAGAGCGATGACTGCCGCTGGCAGCCTTTCGGAGAGGTTTTTGCCTGATGAAGATGTGCTCAAAGCCTCTTATGACCTTCTTTTATTCGGAAAACCAGTCTCGGCAACTCCTATCATAATCGCCCCGTGCGCCACCACGCGTCCGACGCGTTCATCCTCGGAACCTACCCCCTGCGGGAACGGGACCGCATCGTGGTCTTCCTGACCCGCGACGCGGGGAAGAAGCGCGGGGTCGCCCGCGGTTCGAGGGGCCCCAGGAGCGCGTTTTCGGGTGCCCTCGAGCCGATGACCGAGGCGCGGGTCCTCTATTTCGAGAAGGAGGGGCGCGAGCTCGTGTCGCTGGATTCCGCCGACGTCATCCGGTCGTCCTTCCCGATCGCAAAGGACCTCGATCGGGGACTGCTTCTCTCGGCGTTTGCCGAGTCGCTCCAGACATTCGTGTCGGACTCGGAGCCGGCGGAGCCCTTCTACCGGCTCGCGCGCCACGCTCTTGACGGGCTCTTCGCCGGAGCGCCCGCGGACCTCGCCGCGGCGTATTTCGACGTCTGGATCTTGAAGCTCTCCGGCCTCTTTCCGAGCCCCGGGGAGTGCGCCGTCTGCGGTGCCCCGCTCGACTCCGCGGGCCCTCTCCTGTTCGACGAGAGCCGCCCCGGATTCGTCCATCCCGAGTGCCGGCGGGGCGAGGCCCAGCGAGTCAGCGTGACCGCACGGGAGACGCTCCGCCGGATTCTCGGCTCTCCGCTCGATCCCGCGGCCCGCCCGCCCGGCCTTCTCGAGGTCTCCATGGTCGCCCGGCGCGCGCGCCGCCATTTTCTCGGGCACGAGTTGAAGTCGCAGCGCGTGCTCGCCGAATTGAAAGGGGAGTAGCTTCAGCTCTCAGCGGTGCTTTCAGTGATCCGGGATCCGTTGTCCGTGAGCCGCGCCGTTCGTCCTTCGCCCTTCGCTTTTCTCCGATAAACTGGCCCGTATGCTCACGTTACAGCGGCTGATCGCCGATCTGACGGCGTTCTGGGAAGGCGAGGGATGCCTGATCGAGCAGCCCTACGACCTCCCCATGGGCGCGGGCACGATGCATCCCGCGACGTTCCTCAAGGTCCTCGGGCCCGACCCGTGGCGCTGCGCCTACGTGCAGCCCTCCCGGCGGCCGGCGGACGGGCGCTACGGCGAGAATCCGTTTCGTCTGGGCAAGCACCTGCAGCTCCAGGTCGTGCTGAAGCCCTCTCCGGATGACGTCCAGGAGATGTACCTCCGCAGCCTCGAGCGGCTCGGCGTCACTCTCGCGGACCACGACATCCGATTCGAAGAGGACAACTGGGAATCTCCCACTCTCGGCGCGTGGGGAGTCGGATGGCAGGTGCTCATGGACGGCATGGAGATCACGCAGTTCACCTACTTCCAACAGGCGGGCGGCATCGACCTCTCCCCGATCACGGCGGAAATCACCTACGGTCTCGAGCGGATCGCGATGTTCTTGAACAAGCTCGACTCGGTCTTCGACGTGCGGTGGAGCGCCGACACGACTTACGGGCAGGTCAGGCGGGAAGACGAGGTCGAGCTTTCGAAATACTGTTTCGAGGTCGCCGACGCCGAGCTCGCTTCGCTCCTTTTCGACCGCTACGAGAGGGAGGCGCGGCGCTGCATCGCCGCCGGGCTCGTTCTCCCGGCCTACGAGGCGACGCTCGCGTGTTCCCACGAGTTCAACCTCCTCGACGCGCGGGGCGCCGTCTCGGCGACGGACCGGGTGGGCCTGATCCGCCGGGTCCGGGATCTCGCGTGCGCCTGCGCCCGCGCCTTCGTGGCGCGCCGGGAGGGCCGCTCGACGCCCGTGGCGGAGCCCGAGCCGGCAGCGGCGCGGTGAACGACCGTCCTCAAGATCCAGCGCCGGTTTCGAACGCAGTCGAGAAGGGCGCGCGCGTGAACGGAACGGCCGAGAACGTCGCGCCGACGAATCGGGCGCGCGGGGATTTCCTGCTGGAGATTCGTACCGAGGAGATCCCGGCCGCCGCGCTCGGCGCCGCCCGGCTCGATCTTCAACGCCGAGCGTCCGAGGCCCTCGCGGAGGAGGGGCTCGCGGCGGAGGAGGAGCGATCGTTCGCCACGCCCCGGCGCCTGATCCTCTGGCTGCGCGGCCTCCCTGACCGACAGGAAGACCGGGCGTCCGAGGTGCTCGGTCCTCCCGCGTCGGCCGCGTTTACCCCCGACGGGAAGCCGACCCGGGCCGCCGAGGGCTTCGCGAGGGCCCAGAAGGTGGACGTGACCGCGCTCGTCGTCGTCGAATCCCCTCGCGGCCCGACGGTCGCGGCGCGGCGGACGATTCCGGGCCGCCCCACCCCGGAGGTCCTGTCCGAAGTCCTGCCGAGGGCGGTCGCCGCGCTCTCCTTTCCCAAAACGATGCGGTGGGCGCGCGGAGAAAACGTGTTCGTCCGCCCGGTGCGCGGCGTTCTCGCGCTGTACGGCGGAGCGGTGGTTCCGCTGGAGCTCTTCGGCGTCGCCTCGGGCAACACGACACGCGGCCATCGGATCCTTTCGGACGGCGTCATCACCGTTTCCGGCGCGGAGGATTATTTCGAGAAGCTCCGGGCGGCGCGCGTCGAGCCCGACGGGGAGACCCGCCGCATCACCATCCTGGAATCGGCCCGGGAGATGGCGCGCGGCGTAGGCGGAACGATCGAGCCGGACGCCGATCTCGTCGCGACGCTCGCCGATCTCGTCGAGTGCGCGGGCACGGTGCGGGGATCGTTCGCGCCGGAATTTCTGGAGATTCCCGAAGAGATCACCACGACGGCGATGCGCACCCACCAGAAATATCTTCCCGTGCGCGGTCCCGCGGGGCTCCTCCCGCACTTCGTCGCCGTGATGGACAATGCGGCGGACCCGCGCGGGCTGATCGCCAAGGGAAATGAGTGGGTGCTGAACGCGAGGCTTGCCGACGCGCGTTTCTTCTACGAATCCGACGTGCGTCAGTCGCTCGAGTCGCGGCTCCAGGATCTTTCGCGGCTGACGTTCCAGGACCGGCTGGGCGATTACCGGCAGAAGACCGGAAGGCTGCAGGAGCTCTCCGAGACGATCGCCCACGTCGTCGCGCGCCCGGACCTCGTGGATTCCGTGCTCACGGCCGCGCGCCTGTCGAAAGTCGATCTTACGACCCTGATGGTGAAGGAATTCACCGACCTCCAGGGAATCGTCGGCGGGATCTACGCCCGGCGCGAGGGCCAGCCCGACTCCGTCTGGAAGGCGATATACGACCAATACCGCCCCGCGTCCGCGACGGACGACCCGCCCCGCGAAGCCGCCGGCGCGATTCTCTCCCTGGCCGATCGCTTCGATACCCTCGCGGGACTCTTCACGATCGGCCTCGTCCCGACGGGCTCCCGCGACCCGTACGGGCTCCGCCGGGCGGCGTTCGGGATCGTGTCGATCGCGACGGCGCGTCGCTGGCGGCTCGATTGGCGCCCCGTGGCGCGAAAGGCGCTTTCGCTCCACGCCGGCGTGCCCGGGGACCCCGAGTCCGTCCTGACGTCGCTCGGCGCGTTTTTCGCGGAGCGCCTGAGAAATCTGCTCGAGCGGCGCGGGCACACCTATGACGAGATTTCAGCGGTCCTGAACACGGGCATCTGGGATTTCGCGGACGTGGCCGACCGCGCGCAGGCGCTCGCGCAGGCGCGCCGCGAGATGGATTTCCGCTCCCTCGTTCTCGCGTTCAAGCGCATCCGAAACATCGTCGGGACCGAAGATCCGGGCCCGGCGAGCAGCGACCTCTACCGGGAGCCGGCCGAGCGCCGGCTGGCGGCCGATTTTTTGCAGGCGCGCCAGTCGATCGAAGAGCTGGCGGGATCCCGCCGGTATCGCGAAGCGATGAGCATGATCGCTTCGATCGCCCCGTCGCTCGACCGGTTTTTCGTGGAGGTTCTCGTGAACACCCCGGAAGAAGACCTTCGCCGGAACCGTCTCGCGCTGCTGGCGTCGATCCAGAGGGAGTTTTCGAAACTCGCGGACTTTTCCGAAATCGTCGTAGAAAAGTGAGGGACGCCCGATGAAGCGAGTGTTTTTCTTCGGCGAGGGTGAGGCGGAGGGGGCCGGGCTCGGCAAGGAGACGCTCGGCGGAAAGGGATCCGGGCTCGCCGAGATGACCGCGCTCGGGATCCCCGTGCCTCCGGGGTTCACCATCGAGACGGGAGTCTGCGTCGATTTTTCGAATGGCGCGAGCCTCGACGGGGTGCACGCCGAAGTCGAGACCGCGCTGGCGCGCCTCGAGCACGTCACCGGAAAGAGATTCGGCGATCCCGACGACCCACTCCTCGTCTCTGTCCGATCTGGCGCGCGCTCCTCGATGCCTGGAATGATGGACACGATCCTGAACCTCGGTCTCACTAGCCGGGCGTTGAAGGGCCTCGCGGGAGTCTCGGGCCAGCGGTTCGCGCTCGATTGCCGCCGCCGGTTCCTCGAGATGTACGGAGACGTCGTCCTGCGCGTGCCGCGCCACGAATTCGACAAGACCCTCGCCGAAAAGAAGCGGGCGAAAAACGTCACGGCCGACGTGGACCTCTCTGCCGAGGATCTGACGGACGTCGTGGGACGGCACGAGAAGCTCATCAGCGAGAAGACGGGGAAGGCGTTCCCGGAAGATCCCCGCGAGCAACTCTGGGGCGCGATCGCGGCGGTGTTCCGCTCGTGGGATAACGAGCGCGCGAAGACCTACCGCAAGCTGCACCACATCCCCGACGACTGGGGGACCGCGGTCAACGTCCAGTCGATGGTGTTCGGCAACCGGGGCGAGACCTCCGCCACGGGCGTCGCCTTCACGCGGGATCCCTCGACCGGCGAGCGCCGGTTCTACGGCGAGTTTCTGCCGAACGCGCAGGGAGAGGACGTCGTGGCAGGAATCCGGACCCCCCGGCCGCTTTCGAGCGACGGGTCCGGGATCTCTCTCGAAGAGACGATGCCCGAGGCCTACGCCGAGCTCTTGCGGCTGCGCGACGTGCTCGAGAAGCGCTATCGCGACATGCAGGACCTGGAGTTCACGATCGAAGACCGCCGTCTGTACCTGCTGCAGACCCGCAATGGAAAGCGCACCGGCTTCGCCGCGGTCCGAATCGCGACGGAGATGGTGGACGAAGGGCTGATCTCGGAGGACGAGGCGATTGCCCGCGTGGAGTCCGAGCAGCTCGTGCAGCTCCTGGCCCCCGTCTTCACCGGAAAGGAGAAGGAAGCCGCGGTGAAGTCCGGCCGCTATCTCGGAAAAGGCCTCCCGGCCGGGCCGGGCGCCGCGTGCGGCCAGATCGCCTTCACGGCGGACCGGGCGGTCGCGATGG
>JALYUA010000066.1 GCA_030854005.1 Acidobacteriota bacterium | reverse complement strand
CCCCATAGCGGCGCTTTCCCAGGCGCGACACGCGCACGCCCCGGATCGCTCCGGCGGGGACGTTGACGTTGACCAGGGTCCCGGCCGGCAAAGGCTCTTCCAGGAGGCGTACCGCCATGCGCCGGGCGAAGTCCGCCGCGGCGTCGAAAGAGAATCCGGTCTCGATCTCCTGCGAGATCGCGACCGACGGCACGCCGAGGATCGTGCCCTCGAACGCGGCCGACACCGTGCCCGAGTAGGTGACGTCGTCGCCGAGGTTCAGGCCGAGGTTGATCCCCGAGAAGAGGAGCTTCGGGCGGTCGTTCTTCAGCAGGTGGAGAACGCCCCAGTTGACGCAGTCGGTCGGGGTGCCGTCGACGGACCAGCGTTCGGGCCCGACGAGTCTGGCGCGGAGCGGGTGCTGGAGTGTCAGCGAGTGGCCCGCGGCGCTCCGCTCCTGGTCCGGCGCCACGGTCACGACCTCCCCGACTTCCGAGAGCGCGGCGGCCAGCCGCTCGATGCCCTCGGAAAAGATGCCGTCGTCGTTGGTGACGAGGATGCGGGGCCGGGTCACGTGGCGGCGGCGTCCGCCCGGGGCATGACGAACATGAGGACGACGTACGCGAGGATGCCCGGGAACGCCGCCGAGACGATCGACACGATCACGTAGAGGACGCGCACCAGGGTGACGTCCATGCCCAGATATTCGGCGAGCCCTCCGCAGACGCCCGCGATCATCCGGTGGCGGTTCGAACGGGTCAGCCGGCGGCGACCGGGATCCGCCGGAGGCAGCGCGCTCATCGCGGGCTTCCTGCGGTTCCGGCGGCGGCGGACGGCCGCGGTCCCTCGTAGACGACGCGGTTCTTGGCCGTCTCGTTCAGGCTGACGCGGACGAGCCGGGCGGGGGCGACGCGTCCTTCGAGCTCTCCCCAGACGGCGACCGCGATGTTCTCCGCCGTCGGGTTCAGGCCTGACAGGAACGGAACGTCGAAATTCAGGTGGCGCCGGTTGACCTTTCGGATCACCACGTCGTCGACCGTGCGTTTCAACTCCCCGAAATCCATGACGTACCCCGTTTCCGGGTCGATCTCGCCTTCGACCGTGATCTCCAGCTCATACGTATGTCCGTGCCCATGGGGATTGTTGCACTTGTCGAAGACACGGCGGTTCGTCTCCGCGTCCCAGGCGTCCCTGTGAAGCCGGTGCGCCGCGGCGAAGTGCGAGCCGGAGACGAGCCGAACGCGCATCCGCGGAAGATAGCAGGCGCGACGGATCAACGAACAATGAAAACTGGGGACGAATCGCCCGATTTCGGTTAGTTTCCACCGGATGTCCTCTGCGCCTCCGGAACGCATCACGATTCCCATCCTCGACGACGTGACCCTGACGGCTTCCTGGCGCGAGTCCCTCCGCGCCGCGCGGGAGCGGGTCGCGAGGATGGAGGAGATCCCACTCGAGGCGGTCACCCCCGAGAACGTGCTCGAGCAATGGGACCGCGATTCGATCGCGCTCGAGGACGTCACCGGCCCCATCTCGATTCTCAACAACGTGCATCCGGACAGGAGCGTCCGCGACGCGGCAGATGCCGTGATGATCGAGCTCTCGAGCTTCGAAAGCGAGATCTTTCAGAACGAGAAACTCTACGAGCGTGTTCGCGCCGTCCGCCCCGTCACCCCGGCCCAGGCGCAGCTTCAGAAGGACCTGATCGAGACCTTCGAGGACAGCGGCGTATCGCTGCCTCCGGAGAAGCGCCGGCGGGTGCGCGAGATCGACGAGAGGATCACGGAGCTCGCGCAGGACTTCGAGAAGCACATCCGCGAGAACGAGACGAGAGTGATTTTCCGCCCGGAGGACACCACCGGCCTCCCTGCGCCCTGGCTCGAGCGCGTCGAGCGGGACGCCGAGGGAAACGCCGTCGTCGGCTTCGACTCCCCCGAGTACGGCCCTTTTATGGCCAACGCCGAGAGCGAGGCGGCCCGCCGGAGGTACTACGTCGCGTACACCAACCGCGGAACGCCCCGGAATCTCGCGCTTCTCGACGAAATGGTCAGCCTCCGGCGGGAGCTCGCCGCGCTGTACGGGGTCGAGAGCTACGCTCACTACGTGACGCGGCGGCGGATGGTCGAGAACCCGGAGACCGTGTGCCGGTTCCTGGACGACGTGCGGGAAGTGGTGGCGGGTGCGGAACAGAGAGACCTCGCCGCCCTGCGCGAGATGAAGGCGGAGATGACGGAGACGCCGGCCGGGGAGACGCGCCTCCACCGGTGGGACCTGTCCTACTACACCGAGCGGGTGCGCGAGCGCCGCTACCATGTCGATCAGGAGGAGCTGCGGAAGTTCTTTCCCACCGAGCGGACGATTGACTGGGTCCTCGGGATCTTCGAGCGGCTGTACCGGCTCCGCTTCGAGCCCGGCGCCGTGCCCCTCTGGCATCCGGACGTCCGTTATTTCGACGTCCGGGAGGCCGGCACGCTGCGGCTTCTCGGCGGTTTCTACATGGATCTGTTCCCGCGCGACGGCAAGTTCAAGCACGCGGCCGCCTGGCCCGTGCGAGGCGTGAGCCGCAAATCGGGCCGCACGCCGATCTCGGTGCTCGTCGCGAACTTCGACCGAAGCGGATTCACCCACGACGAGCTGGAGACGTTCTTCCACGAGCTCGGTCACACGCTGCACGGTGTGCTGTCGGAGACCGAGTACAACCACCACGCGGGGACCTCCGTGCAACGCGACTTCGTCGAAGCACCCTCGCAGATCCATGAGGAATGGGCCCGGCGCTACGAGAGCCTCCGCACTCTCGGCGATGCGTGCCCGGAATGCCCGCCGATCGACCCGTCGCTGGTTGAACGCCTCGACGCCGCGAGACGCTTCGGTCAGGGAATCCTCTACGCGCGGCAGCTCCTCTATTCCGACTACGACATGGCGCTCGCCGATGAGAGCCCGGAGGGAGCCCTCGAGACCTGGAAACGGATGGAAGGCGCCACCGCCATGGGCTACGAGGAGGGGACGGCGTTTCCGGGGACTTTCGCTCACATCGCCGACGGCTACGCGGCGGGTTACTACGGCTACATGTGGGCCGAGGTGCTGGCGCTCGACATGCTTTCGGCGTACGGAGACGACCTCATGAACCCGGAAGTGGGACTGCGATACCGCAAGACCATCCTGGCGCGAGGCGGCGAAGAGCCGGCCCGACTCCTGGTCGAACGGTTTCTCGGACGCCCCGTCGACAGCCGGGCGTTCTTCGCAGAGATCACGGGGAAGAAGAGAAGCTAGCTGTCAGCTCTCGGCTGTCAGCCGGTCCGGATCAGGCCCTCCCCATGGGAGAATCCGCCTTTCCGGGCTGACAAATCAGGAGGTCTCGATGGGTGAGCTCCGGCTGCGGGTCGTTCTCGCGATCCTCGTGTCGTCGCTTTCCGCGACGGCGCTCGCGGAGAAGAAGCCCTTCACCGCCGACGAGATCTGGGCGGTCCAGCGCGTCTCTTCGCCCGCGGTCTCACCCGACGGCGCGCTGGTCGTCTATACGGTGACGACCTACGACATCGAGGAGAACCGCGGAAACGGAGACCTCTGGATCGTTCCCCTCGCGGGAGGACGGCCCCGGCGGCTCACCTCGAACAAGGCGTCGGATTCGTCCCCGGTGTGGAGCCCGGACGGCCGGCGGATCGCGTTCGTCTCCAAACGCGAGGACGACAAGGCCGCGCAGCTGTATGTGATCGCCGTCGACGGCGGCGAGCCGGACCGGATCACCGATCTTCCCCTCGGCATCTCCGAGCCCAGGTGGATGCCGGACGGGAGACGCGTCGTCGTCGTGTCGCACGTCATCGCGGGCGCGGAATCGCCGGCCGACACGCGTAAGGCTGTCGAGGCCCGGGAAAAGAACAAGGTCAAGGCGCACGTCACCGAGAACCGGCTCTATCGGTTCTGGGACCGGTGGCTGACCGACGGCGAGTTTCCCCATCTTTTCATTGTCGACCTCGACACCCGCAAAGCGACCGACCTGACGCCGGGCTCCCGGCGCCTCTTCGATTTCCAGACGGGCGCCGGCTCCTATGACATCTCGCCCGACGGGTCGACCATCGTCTTCCAGGCCAACGCGTCGCCGGAGCCCTACGCGACGGTGAACGCCGACCTGTTCTCCGTCTCGACCTCCGGCGGCGAGGTGAAGGACCTGACCGCGTCGAGTCCGGGAGACGACACCGATCCGCTCTTCAGTCCCGACGGCAGGAGCGTCGCGTACGGGCTGCGCGTCCGGGCGGAGGACTGGCCCGACCGCGTCCGGCTCGCGATCCTCGATCTCGCGACCGGCAGGACGCGCGTCCTGACCGAGGCGTGGACGGACTCCGCCGGCGCGTGGCGCTGGGTTCCGGACGGAAAGCGCCTGCTGCTGCGGGCGGAGGTCCGCGCGCGCGGCAACCTCTACACGATCCCGGCCGCGGGCGGAACGCCGCAGCTCGTCTACCGGGGCGGGACCGTCACGGCGGCCGAGCCGACCCGGGACGGCCGCGCGGTGATCGCGTCGAGCACGATCTCGCGCCCGCCGGAGCTCGCCGTCGTCGGGCTCGACGGGAACAACACCCGCGCTCTCACGACGACCAACGAGGCGCGCGTTTCCTCGTGGGATCTCGGCGAGGTCCGCGAGCTCACGTTTTCCGGGGCCGGAGGCGACGCGGTGCAGATGTTCGTCGTCTATCCGCCGGGGTTCGACGCCTCGCGGAAATATCCGCTCGTCCAGCTCGTGCACGGCGGACCGATCGGCACGTTCGGCGATGCCTTCAACTTCCGGTGGAATGTGCACGCGTTCGCCGCGCCGGGATACATCGTCGCCATGGTCAACTTCCACGGATCTTCGAGCTTCGGCCAGCCGTGGGTGGAGTCGATCCTCGGGGCGCACGCCGACAAGCCGTTCACCGACGTGATGAAGGCGACGGACTTTCTGATCGGACAGGGCAACGTCGACGTGTCGCGGATGGCCGCGGCGGGCGGGTCCTACGGCGGCTATCTTGTGGACTGGATCGCCGGGCACACGGATCGGTTCTCGACGCTCGTGAGTCACGCCGGCGTGTACGACCTGCTCGGACAGTCCGCCTCCGATGACACCTTCGGGCGCCAGCACTCCTACGGCGGATTCCCGTGGACGAATCTCGAGAACGTCGAGCGCTGGAGCCCCAACCGCTACGCGAAGGATTTCAAGACGCCGATGCTGGTGATTCACAACGAAAGAGATTTTCGGGTCCCGATGACGCAGGGGCTCGAGCTCTACGGTGTCCTCACCGCGAAGGGAATTCCGGCGAGGCTCGTGTCCTACCCCGATGAAAACCACTGGGTCTTGAAGCCGCAGAACTCGAAGCACTGGTACGGCGAAGTGCTCGGCTGGCTGGGGCGGTACCTGGGGTCGGGAAACGGAAAACGGGAAACGGGAAACGTCCCCGCGAAGACGACGGGCTGAACCTCCCCGCCGGCGGCTCTGCCTTCCGCTTTCTCCGCTCCGTCTGCTCCCTCTGCTCCCTCTCCCCGCGCGCCGGGGGAGAGGGCGGGGTGAGGGGCAAGACTCATGAGTGAGGAGTCTGCCGAGAAGAGACCGAGCGTACGGCGTCCCCCGCGCGCCGGCGAGAGGGGCGGGGCCGAGGGTCGACCCTAGAACACCGGATTGGGGCTTCGCACCGGAGCCTTCCGCGGCGCCACCGGAGTGCCCGCGGTGAAGGCCAGAGGCAGCCTCATGGGGGAAGAGCCGGGCTCGCCCGCGTCGCCCTCCAGGGCGATCGTCGCCGTCCCGTTCGACGCCACCCGGTAGGACCACGTCCC
>JALYUA010000049.1 GCA_030854005.1 Acidobacteriota bacterium | reverse complement strand
CTCCTGATGCGCTTCCGCCGCGGCCCCGAGCTCGAGCTTCAACGCGCCCCCACGGCCTGCTGTTTTTCTCCCAGGGTCTTCATCAGCGAATCGTAGGAGTCGGAAAACTTCCTGATCCCCTCGTCCTCGAGGTCGCGGAAGATCGTTTTGTCGTCGATTCCGAGCTCGGTCAGGCCGCGGAACACCGCGTGCGCCCCCTGGAGGTCGTCGTGGATTCGCACGGCGGGGTCGCCGTGGTCCCGGTACGCCTCGATGGTATCGGGGGGCATCGTGTCCACCGTGTCGGGAGCGATCAGCGCCTCGACGTAGTAGAGGTCCGGAAGAGCGGGATCCTTCGTGGAGGTCGACGCCCAGAGGGGTTTCTGCCGCTTCACGCCTTTTTTCGCGAGCGCCTCGAAGCGCGCGCCGCCGAGGATCTCCTCGAAGGCCTGGAATGCGATCCGCGCGTTCGCGATGCCCACCTTCGACCGCAGCTCTCGGGCGAGGGACCGTTCGCGATCCGATCCCGCTTCCTTCGAGACCGCGTCGATCTTCTTGTCGGCCATGGTGTCGACCCGGCTCACGAAAAAGCTCGCGACCGACCGGACTCGATCGACCGGATTCCCCGCGGCGGCGCGCGCCTCGAGACCCGCGAAAAAGGCCTCCATGACCTCCCGGTACCGGGGGACGGAGAAGAGAAGCGTGATGTTGATGTTGATCCCTTCCTCCAGGCACTGCTTGATCGCCGGGACGCACTCCTTCGTTCCGGGGATTTTGACCATCACGTTCGGGCGGTCGCACGACTTCCACAACCGCCTCGCCTCTTCGATCGTACCGTCCCGGTCCAGGGCGAGATGGGGTCCGACTTCGATCGAGACGAACCCGTCGTCGCCCGCCGTGCGATCGAAGACCGGGCGAAAAAGATCGGCCGCCCGCTGAACGTCCTGGACCTCGAGCCCCTCGAACACCCGGTACGTGTCGAGGCCCTGGCCCGCCAGCCGGCGCATGTCCTCGTCGTAGAGGTCGCTGTCCGCGATCGCCTTCTGGAAGATCGTGGGATTGGAGGTCATCCCTGTCAGCGCGTCCTCGCGGATCAATTTCTGCAGCCGGCCGCTCGTGAAGAGGTCCCGGCGGATGTAGTCGTACCAGATGCTCTGGCCGAGCGCATTCAGGCGCTGAAGCGGGTTTCCGGTCATGAGACGCCCTCCCTGTCGAAGATACCCCTGCGGGCATCGGACTCGATCTTGTTCACTTTGGCGAGGCGGCGCACGTGCCTCTCCGCCCCCGAGAACTTCGCGCCGAGATAGGCGCGGAGGACCTCCTCCGCAAGAGCCGGGCCGATCACCCGCGCCCCGAGGCAGATCACGTTCATGTCGTCGTCCTCGACGCCCTGGCGCGCGGAAAAGGTGTCATGGCAGAGGGCCGACCGGATGCCGGGGACCTTCGTGGCGGCGACCGAAGCGCCGACTCCGCTGCCGCATACGACGATCCCCCGATGGGTCTCGCCGGTCGCCACGGAAACGGCCACGGCCCGCGCGAAGTCGGGGTAGTCCACGGGGTCGGTGCTGTCGGTGCCGAAGTCGAGCGGCTCGTGTCCCGCCTCGCGGAGGATCCGGATGACCTCGGACTTGAGAGGAAAGCCCGCGTGATCGAACCCGATCGAAACTCTCACGCGAACAGCGCCTTCGCCTTCTTGACGACGTTCTCGACCGAGAATCCCAGCTCCTTCAAGACGACTTCGCCGGGCGCCGAGGCGCCGAATCGGTCGATCGTCACGGTGTCCCCCCGGTCGCCGACCCATCGGTGCCACCCGAACGACGTGCCCGCCTCGATCGCCAGGCGTGCGCCGACCGAGCGCGGGAGGACCTCCTCGCGATAGGCCGCATCCTGCTCCAGAAAGATTTCCCATGACGGCATCGACACGACACGCGTCGAGACGCCGTCGGCCTCGAGGCTCTCGCGCGAGGCGAGAGCGAGCGAGACCTCGGAGCCCGTCGCGATCAGGATCAGCCGGGGAGGCTTCGCAGACCCTTCCGCCAGGACATAGGCCCCCCGCGCCAGGCCGGCGGCCGGCGCGTACTTTGTCCGGTCGATCACGGGCAGCTTCTGGCGGCACAGCACCAACCCGACGGGCCCGTGCTTTCGAGCCATCGTCACCCGCCAGGCCTCCACGGCCTCGTTGGCGTCGCCGGGCCGGATGATCGTCATTTTCGGCATGGCGCGCAGCGACGAGAGGTGCTCGACGGGCTGGTGGGTCGGACCGTCTTCTCCGAGGCCGATCGAGTCATGCGTCCAGACGAAGATGTCCGGCAGCTCGTTCAAGGCGGCGAGCCGCACGGACGGCCGCATGTAGTCGGAAAAGCAGAAGAACGTCGCGACGAACGGGCGCAACCCGCCGTGGTAAGAGATTCCGTTGGCGATGCCCGCCATGGCGTGCTCGCGAACGCCGAAGTGGAGATTGCGGCCCGTTCCTGTGCCCGCCTCGAAGCTCGCGAACTTCTTCAAGACCGTGTTCGTCGACGTCCCCAGGTCCGCGTCGCCTCCGATCAGCCACGGCACGGTCTCCCCGATCGCGTTCATGGCCTTGCCGGCGGCGGTTCGCGTCGCCTCCTTCTCGCCGGCGGGAAACTGCGGCAGCTTCGCGTCCCATCCCTCGGGCAGGTCTCCGTTCATCCACCGAGGCCATTCACCGGCGAGATCCGGAAACGCCTTCGCGTAACGGGCGAAGCGGTCGGCCCAGTCCTTCCGGGCGGCCTCCCCCTTCGTCACGGCCTCGCGAAAATGGTCGAGGGACTCGGGCGGCACATAGAACGGCTCCTCCGAGACCCAGCCGAGCGCTTTCTTGGTGCGAGCGACCTCTTCCACTCCGAGCGGGCTGCCGTGCGCCTCGCTGGTGCCGCCCTTGTTCGGAGAGCCGTATCCGAGGGTGGTCTTGATGACGATCAGCGAGGGCCGGCTCACTTCCGCGATCGCGGCCCCGATGGCGTTGTCGATCGAGTCGAGGTCGGTGTTTCCGTTGTCCACGTGGAGAACCTGCCAGCCGTAGGCGTCGTATCGGCGCGCCACGTCCTCGGTGAACGTGACCGACGTCGGGCCGTCCAGGGTCACCTGGTTCGAGTCGTAGAGGTACACGAGCTTGCCCAGACCGAGATGTCCGGCGAGCGACGAGACCTCGCTCGAGATCCCCTCCATCAGGTCGCCGTCGGAGACCA
Organism: Acidobacteriota bacterium; assembly: GCA_030854005.1. Classification (GTDB taxonomy): domain Bacteria; phylum Acidobacteriota; class Thermoanaerobaculia; order UBA5066; family Gp7-AA6; genus JALYUA01. Next base: position 9,045 of record JALYUA010000049.1, on the reverse strand, counting down.
GCGCAAAGGTGCGGTGATTCACGATCTCGTGCTCGGGTCGGTTGAAGTGCGAAGCCAGCATCCGTTCCGCGATCGCCATCCCGACGGCGTTCGCCGTACCCTGCCCGAGAGGTCCCGTCGTCGCTTCGACCCCGGGAGTGTCGAGAGACTCGGGATGGCCCGGTGTCTTGCTTCCCCACTGCCGGAAGCTCTTGAGGTCGTCGAGCGAGAGGTCGTATCCGGTCAGGTGAAGGAGGCAGTAGAGAAGCATGCAGCCGTGGCCGGCGGAGAGCACGAAGCGGTCGCGGTCGGGCCACTTCGGATCCCTCGGATCGTGCTTCAGATACTTTTGCCAGAGGACATAAGACATCGGGGCGGCGCCGAGGGGCAGGCCGGGATGACCCGACTCGGCTTTCTGGACCGCGTCGATCGCGAGGGTCCGGATCGTGTCCACGCAAAGCTCGTCGACAGACTTTTGCACGGTGCTCAAGGGCCCCTCTCTTTCGCGAGGACAGAAGGGACGCGGCGTCGGAAGGAGCCGGCGCCCGGCCGGGAAAGCCTTCCGCATCGCGACCCGAACGGACTTCCGAATCGGGATCCGGCCGCCCGGCGGCCGTTTCAAATCTTATTACGGGGTCCGAGCGGACGCGGATTCCCCCGGGATCGGGAACGGGAAACGGGAAACGATGGAGCCGAGCGGCCCGTTCGCCACCCCCCTCCGCCACCCCCCTTCCGCCTCCCGCCTCCCGCCTCCCGGCGGGGGCGCCGCCGCCGCCCGGATAGAATCCGCCCGTGGCTTCCCCGCTCGCGCGGCAGCACGCCGGCGGATCCGGCTCCCCGCCCCGGCTCGCCTGGACGGCGGCGGCGCTGCGGGATCGCGAACGGCGTCTGGCGCTCGAATGGCTCGAGACGGACGGTCTCGGCGGCTATGCCTGCGGGACGATCGCGGGCGCCCGGACGCGCCGCGAGCACGGCTGGTACGTTCCCGCGATCCCGCCCCCCCGCCGACGCTGGCTCTTCGTCGCCGGTTGCGAGGAGCACGTCACGGCCGACGGGATCGAATCGGGAATCTCGACGCAGATCTACCGCGACGCCGTCCATCCGGAGGGAGACCGCCTCCTGACCGAGTTCTCCCTCGACCCTTTCCCGGCGTGGCGCTACGAGACAGACCATTTCTCGCTGGAGCGGACGCTTTGCCTCGTCCGCGACCGCTCGATCACCATCGTTCGCTATCGCAATACCGGCGAACGCGCCCTCGACCTGGCCGTCCGGCCGCTCCTCCGCTTCCACAGCGCGCACGAGCTTCGATCCGAGAGCGACGAGATCGATGCCACGATCGAGGTGCGGGGCGAAGTGTCGTGGGTGCGTCCGGCGGCGTTTCTGCCCCGTTTGTATCTGCGCGCGGTCGGCTCGGAGAGCGCCGCCGATCCGCTCTGGTATCGCTCGTTTTTCTACCCGCGGGACGCGGAGAGCGGACGAGACGCCTCGGAGGACCTGTGGAGCCCGCTTCGCTGGACGTGGACTCTCGAGCCGCGTGCGGATGCCTGGGTGCTCTTTTCACGCGAGGAGGTCGCGAGCGATCCTCGGCATCTGCTCGAGGCGGAGAGGCGGCGGCGCGCGATCTTTCCCCGTTCCGGCGATCTGTTGTTCGACGAGGTCGCCCGCCGGGCGGAGACCTTCCTCGTCGACGGAGACGACCGGGAAGCCTCGATCATCGCCGGGTTCCCCGCGCTCGCCGACCACGGCCGCGACGCGATGATCTCCGCCCCCGGCCTCGCGCTCGCGACGGGGCGCTTCGGATCGGCCGCCCGGGTCGTGAACTCTTTCGGCGCCATGCGCCGTGACGGCCTGATTCCCGCGCGCTTCGTGAGCGAGGAAGGCCAGCCCGAATACGACTCGGCGGACGCGCCCCTCTGGCTCGTCCTCGCGGTCGAGTGGTTCGGACGGTGGCGCCGCAACCCGACGCGTCCTTCGCCCCTTCTCGGGATGGTTCGGTCCGTGCTCGCCTCCTACCGCGCCGGCACCCGTTTCGGAATCCGGGTCGCCGCGGACGGGCTCGTCGAGGTCGGCGGCGCCCCCGGGCGCGCCCTGACCTGGATGGACGCCGTCGTGGACGGAGAGGCCGTCACGCCGCGCACGGGAAGGCCCGTCGAGATCCAGGCCCTGTGGCACGCCGCCTTGAAGTCGGCTGCGAGGCTCGAACGGCTCGCCGGGGAGCCGGGACTCGCGCGTGACCTCGAGACGCAGGCCTGGAAGGTGGCACGCCGCTTCAATGAGACCTTCTGGTCGGCGGAGAAGGAGCACCTGTACGACGTCATCGGCGAGAACGGCCCGGATTCGACGCTGCGCCCGAACCAGATCTTCGCCGTCTCGCTCTCCGACGACCTGCTGCCTCCGCATCGCGCGCGAGCCGTCTACGTCGCGGTCCGCGACCGGCTCCTGACTCCCTTCGGGCTCCGGACCCTCGATCCCGCCGACCCGCGCTACTGCCCGAGCGGCGGAGGGACTCAGAGAGAGTCGGATCTGGCGGCGCACCAGGGCTGTGTCTGGCCCTGGCTGACGGGCGCGTTCGCGGACGCGCACTTCCGTGTGCTGGGGCACAGCAGGGAATCTCTGCGCACGTTCCGGGTGTGGCTCGCCCCACTGCGGGCGTACGTCCGCGACGCCGGCCTCGGCTCGATCCCGGAGCGCTTCGACGGCAACGCTCCGCACTGGCCTCGAGGCTCCCGGGCATGCGCGATGAGCGTGGCGGAAATCTCGCGCGCGCTCGTGCTCCACCTGCGGGACGACCTTTCGCCGCCGCGCGAAGGAATGGACACGCCCGAGCGTCAACGATCACCGACACCCGACTGATACCGTCTCCCGGTGCGCGTTCTCATGTTCGGGTGGGAATTCCCGCCCTACGTCACGGGAGGGCTGGGAGTCGCGTCGGCCGGGCTCGTCGGCGGGCTGCTCGAGACCGGCACCGAAGTGGTCCTCGTCCTGCCGCATCACCCGTTCGCGGCCGGCCACCCGCTTCTGTCGATCGTCGATTCGGGCGAAGTCGCCGCGTCGGACGACCGGCCTCACCGGAAACGTTTCCTGCTGCGGCTCCGCCGCGTCCCGAGCCTTCTCCGGCCGTATTTGACCGACACGTCCTACCGGGAAGACCTCGCCGCGGCCCGTGAGACCGGGACGACCTTCCGCGGCCTCTACGGCCCGGATCTCGCCACGGAGGTCCTCCGGTACGCGGAGGTCGCCGGCCGGATCGCCCGGCGGGAGCGATTCGACGTCATCCACGCGCACGACTGGCTGACGTATCTCGCCGGAATCGAGGCGCGCCGCGCGTCGGGCAGGCCTCTCGCGGTCCACGTCCATGCGACGGAGTTCGACCGGTCGCCGATGGGCGGGAACACCTTCGTGAGCGAGACGGAGAGGCTCGGCGTCTCGACGGCCGACCGCGTCATCGCGGTCTCCCGGTACACCGCGGACACCGTCGCGGAGCGATACGGCGTCCCGCGGGAGAGGATCCGCGTCGTCCACAACGCGATCGACGCCCACGAGAGCGTCGGGGCCTGGGAGGTCTCCGAGCACGACCCGCTCGTTCTGTTCGCGGGACGCATCACGTGGCAGAAGGGGCCTCAGTTCTTCGTCGACGCGGCGGCTCTCGTCGCCCGGGAGATCCCGAACGTGCGTTTCGCGGTTGCGGGCTCCGGAGACCGTCTCCGGCCGATGATGGACCGCGTCGCGTCGCACGGGATCGAGCGCCACTTTCTGTTCACGGGGTTTCTTCCGCCAGCCGAGCTCGACCGGCTCTACGCCCGCGCCGACGTTTACGTCATGCCCTCCGTTTCCGAGCCGTTCGGATTGACCGCTCTCGAGGCTCTCCGCCACGGTACGCCCGCCATCGTCTCGCGCAACGCCGGAGTCTCGGAGGTCGTGCGGAACATTCTGCGCGTCGACTTCGGCGACACGAGCGACCTCGCCTCGAAGATTCTCTCGGTGCTGCTCTTCCGCCCGCTCTCCGACGCTCTCGGAGCCGGGGGACGCGGCGAGGTGGCGCGCCTGTCGTGGAAGGATGCGGCCTTGAAGTGCGTGGAGATTTACAACGAGTTGAGCGTCGACCGTTAGGCGTTGAGCTTTCGGAGGGAACCGCGCTTCCGGCCTTTCGCCTTTCGCCGACGTCCGAGCGCCCCAACGTCGATACAATCTCCGGCGCCCCATGATCCCCGTCTGTCTCTACTTTCAGGTCCACCAGCCGTACCGGCTGCGGCCCTACAACTACTTCGACATCGGGCGAGAGCATCGCTACTTCGACGACGACAAGAACCAGGCTCTCCTCCGCCGCGTGTCGGACAAGTGTTATCTGCCGGCGACGGCGATGCTGTTGCGGCTCCTCGAACGGCACCCGGCGTTCTCCGTCTCCTTCTCGCTGTCGGGTTGTCTCCTGCAGCAGTTCCGGGACTTCGCGCCGGAAGTCCGGGAGGCCTTTCAGGCGCTCGCCGCGACCGGACGCGTCGAGTTTCTGGCGGAGACCTCTCATCACTCGCTCGCGTGGCTCGCATCCCGGGCCGAGTTCCAGGCGCAGATCGAACTCCACCGGGAGCGCATCCGCGAGGATTTCCGCGTCGAGCCGCGAGTCTTCCGAAATACGGAGCTCATCTACTCCGACGATCTGGCCTGCTACCTGGAGGAGCGCGGATACGCCGGCGTGCTGGCGGATGGTGTCGAGCCCCTCCTCGGGCCTCTTTCGCCCGACCACCTCTATCGCGCCGCGACTCCGGGGGGCCTGCCGCTTCTGCTCCGCGACTACCGCCTCTCCGACGACATCGCCTTCCGTTTTTCGAATCGTTCCTGGAAGGAGCACCCTCTCACGTCCGAAAAGTACGACCGCTGGGTCAGCGCGCTCACGGGCGAGATCCTTTCGCTCTTCATGGACTTCGAGACTTTCGGCGAGCATCAGTGGAAGGAAACGGGGATCTTTCAGTTCTTCGAGGCCTGGGTCGAGCTGTACCTGTCCCGGCCGGGCGCCCGTTTCCTGACTCCCTCGCAGGCCATCGCGGCGCTTCCCGCGCGCGATCGCCTCTCCGCGCCCCGCCTGCTCTCCTGGGCCGACGAAGCGCGCGACCTCTCCGCCTGGCAGGGCAACGATCTCCAGCGCGACGCGCTGCGGCGCCTGTTCGCCCTCGAGGATCGGTCGAAGGCGTCGGGATCGGACGCGGCGATGCGCGACTTCCGCCGGCTGACGACCTCCGATCACTTCTACTACATGGCCACGAAGTCTTACGGCGACGGCGAGGTTCACGCGTACTTCTCTCCGTTCGACTCTCCTTACGAGGCCTACATGGCTTTCATGCACATCGTGTCGGACCTCGAGCATCGGGTGACGCCCGCCCGCCGGAGCCCCTCCTCTTTCGCGCGGCCGCTCGGCGCGTGATTCGGCCGATCGTCCTCGTCATCTGCGACGGCTGGGGCGTCGCTCCCCCCTCTCGAGGCAACGCGATCACGAGTGCCCGGACACCGGTCTTCGACCGCTGGATCGGCGGATGCCCCGCGACCACTCTCGACGCGTCGGGAGAAGCGGTGGGTCTTCCCGCGGGACTGATGGGAAACTCGGAGGTCGGGCACCTCAATCTCGGCGCCGGGCGCATGGTTCCCCAGGACCTGCTGCGCATCGACCTGACCCTGCGCGACGGATCCTTTTTCGCCAACCCGGCTCTGGTCGCGGCGGCCGAGATGGCGCGCGCGCGCGGCTCCACGCTCCACCTCATGGGTCTCGTCTCCGACGGCGGAGTCCATTCGCACCTCCGGCACCTCTTCGGGCTCCTGGATCTCGCCCGGCGCGAGCGCGTTCCGCGCGTCCTGGTCCACGCGTTCACCGACGGGCGGGACACCCCTCCGCGCTCCGCTCTGGCGTATCTGGACGAGCTCGAGGCGGTGCTCGCGCGAACGGGCGGGTCGATCGGGACCGTCAGCGGCCGTTACTACGCGATGGACCGCGACCGACACTGGGAGCGGATCGCGCTCGCGTGGGACGCCCTTCGCAACGGAGCCGGGCGGCGCGCCGCGACCGCGCGTCAGGCCGTCGAGAACGCCTACGCCGCCGGGGAAGGCGACGAGTTCATCGTTCCGACCGTCATCGGAAGCGAAGGCTCCCCTCCTCCCCGGATCCTCGACGGCGACGCCGCCATCTTCTTCAACTTCCGCGCAGATCGGGCGCGCCAGATCACGCGCGCCCTCGCGGACCCGGCTTTCGGCGAATTCCCGCGGGGACCGCGTCCGGAGATCGCCTTGACGACGTTCACCGAATACAAGAAGGAGTTCGGCCTCCCCGCAGCGTTTCCGCCGATTGCCCTGCGAAAGATCCTCGCCGAGGTCTGGGGCGGCCACGGCATCGCGAATCTCCGCATCGCGGAGACCGAGAAGTACGCCCACGTCACCTATTTCTTCAACGGGGGCGTCGAGGCGGCCTTCCCGGGCGAGGAGCGGATCCTGGTCCCCTCCTGGCGGGGCGCCACCTACGACCTCCATCCCCAGATGAGCGCGGCCGAGATCACCTCCGAAGTCGTGCGCGCGCTCGAGACGAATCGCGCTGCCGCCTGCGTCGTGAACTACGCCAACGCCGACATGGTCGGCCATACCGGAAAGATCGCCGAGACGATTTCCGCGATCGAGACTCTCGATGCCTGCTTCGGGCGGCTCGAAGCGGCGGCCGACGCCGCGGGAGCGATCATCGCGATGACGTCCGATCACGGCAACGCGGAGCAGATGCTCGACGAAGCGACCGGTCAGCCCCACACCGCGCACACGACCAATCCGGTCCCCTTTCTCCTCAGAGGAGCGCCCGAGGTCCGACTTCTGCGCGAGGGAGGCGCCCTCGGCGACGTCGCCCCGACCCTTCTCGCCCTCCAGGGAATCCCGGAGCCTGGAGAGATGACCGGGCGGAGTCTCCTGCTCGACGAGTAGAGGGCAAAGGGCGGGGGGCCCGGAGCCGAGCGCCAGGGGGAGCGAGACGGCCGCGGTACTCCGCGGTCAACCAGATCGGGACTTTAGGGAACCGGCTTCAGGAGTCCTCGTAGCCGAGCGCTCCCGTATGAACGCTCGACGCTCAACGCTCAGCGCTCAACGCCCGTACTGCCTACCGCCTTCCATCGGTAAGGCGCTCTCTCGCTCCGGGAAAGCGCCGCGCGGCCTCGCCCCGCGCCCTGGCGCCTGCCGCTCGATCGCCCAGAATGTCGTAGGTCCTCGCCGCGAGGAAGCAGGAGTCCGCGCTCGCCGCGCGCTCGACGAGATCGTGCAGCGCCCGACCGGCCTCCGCCGGTTTGCCCTCGCTCGCTTCGAGAAGCGCGAGACCCGTGTAGCCGCGAGGATTCGCCGGAAAATCGCGGATCTCGTCCAGGAACGCGGCCCGGGCCTCCGCGCTCCGGCCCAGGCGCGCGAGAGCATCGCCCGCGAGAAAGGACGCCTCCTCGATGGGTGGCGCCTCCGGATCCACCTTCCGGAGCCTGGCCAGGGCCTCGAGAGCGCCCGACAGGTTACCGGCCGCGAGCTCGATGCGCGCCACGAGAAGAAACGGGGCGCGCGATTTCGGGTGCGCCTGGATCGCCGCCTCCGCGTGCGTGCGCGCTTCCGGGAGCTGCATCGCGGCGAGAGCGATCGAGCCCAGGACGAGCGCCGAGTCGGGAGAGCCGGCCGCCTCCGCCGCCTTCGCGTACATCCGCGCCGCGGCGAGGTCGCGCTTCTCGAGCGCGAGATCCGCGAGCGCCAGAAGCACCGGCGGCGTTCCGGGCTCCATCCGGTCGACCTCGAGCAGCGCCCGGTACGCCTCCTCGGCCCTCCCGGACTCCCGCAGAGTGCGCGCCAGCATCTGCCGCGCGTCGAGCATCATCGGGTTCTCCCGGACCAGGGCCTCGAGGAGGGCGATCGCGCGGTCGGCTCTCCCTTCCTCGGCGAGTCGGCCCGCCTCCTTCAGCCGCGCCACGAGGCCGATGCGGTCCTTCGGGTCGGGCAGGGCGCCTCCCGGAGAGGCGACGTTGCCCGCTCCGAGATAACCGAGAGACGCGAGTTTCTTGACGGTTTCGGGATCGGACGTCCCGGGCGGCTCGAGCGGCCTCGACATGGCGAGCAGAGCGGCGCGCATCGAGCGGAAGGCGTCCGGCAGCCCGGCGGAGAGATCGCGGCGCTCGCCCGGATCCGACGTCCAGTCGAAGAGCTCGGGGCGGGGGGCGTGGATGTAGTGGTTTCGGCCGTCCGAGAGAGAGGCGAGATCGCTCCACCCGAAGTGGAACCGGGGAAACATCGTTTCGCTGTAGATCCGCCGCGGCGCGGCGCGGTCTTTCCCGCCCGGCCACAGAGGGATGCCCGCCAGCCCGGCCGGCGCTTCGAGCCCGAGCGCCGCGAAAACCGTGGGGAACACGTCGACGAGACCCGCGGGAGACGAGACTCGCCGTCCGGCGTCCCGGCCGCCCGGAAGTTTCAGGATGAGCGGCACGCGGATCGACTCCGCGTAGAGAAAAATCCCGTGCTCGTCCTCGCCGTGATCTCCGAGCCCCTCGCCGTGGTCCGACAGGAGGACGATGAGGGCCCGGTCGTACAGGCCCCGCGACTTGAGCGTCGAGATGAATTTCGCGACCACCGCGTCCGCCGCCGCGACCTCGCCGTCGTACGGGCGCCCGCGATATTTCGACGCGAAGGGCTCCGGCGGCTCGTACGGGGAGTGCGGCTCGTACAGGTGGAGGAAGCCGAACAGGGGCTTTCCCGCGGCCGCGCCGGCCATCCATTCCTCCAGACGGCGCTCGGTCTGCAGGCCCGGACGCTGCACCTGTCCGATCGCCTGCCCCGCCTTCTTCACCTCGATGGCGTCTTCCCAGAAGTCGAACCCCTCCGCGATGCCGCTCGCTTGGTCGAGCACGACGGCCGAGACGGCGGCCCCGGTCGAGTACCCGTGACTCCGCAGCTCTCCCGCCATGGTCTTCGCGCTTTTCGCGAGACGGTAGCCGAGGTTGTCGCGCACTCCGTTGACGAAGGGGAGCTGACCCGTGAAGAGAGCCGCGTGCGAGGGCAGGGTCAGGGGAACCTGCGCGATGG
>JALYUA010000046.1 GCA_030854005.1 Acidobacteriota bacterium | reverse complement strand
CGGCGGCCCCCGGCTGCTCGAGGCGATCGTCGATCCGGACGAGAAGCTGGCGTTGGACGAGGATCACACCAACAACGGGAAGCGCGTCGTGCCCGATCCGCGCGCCGCCTCCCGCTGGACGGCGCGGAGCGTTTTCTGGATGCAGAATTTTCTGGATACCCTGACGGTGGCGTGGTGAGCCCCGTCCGCAGCTCCGGGGCCCTCGCGTGCTTCGGACGCGGGCTGCGCCTTTCGCTCTCAAAGCCCTATCTCGCGGTTTCCCTCTGGCTCATTCAGCTTCTCTTAGCGTCCGTTCTCATCCTCCCGGTCTCCAACTCACTCCACGATCTTCTCGACGACTCCCCTTCCGCGAGCCGGATGGTGGCCAACCCGGACCTGGGATGGTGGGAGACGCTCCTTCGGACGCACCCCGACCTTCTCGGCAACTTCCCGGACCCGCTCACCGGCCTGCTGACGCCCGAGGGAGTCACCTCGTCGAAACTGTCCGGCCTTCGGGGCATCGGAGCCGGCGCGGTCTCGCTCGGGCTGCTCGCCATCGTGCTTCACGCGTTCGCTCTCGGCGGGATCTTCGGGACCCTGCGCGAGCCACACGGTTCCCTGGTCACGTTCGGGCGCGAGGGCATGCGCCGCTTCCCGGCCTTCCTCGCGTTCACGCTGGCCGCCCTCGGCGGCGCCGTGCTCGCCTACCGCTGGGTGTGGCTCGAGACGGGCCTCGCGTTGAACGACCGCATCCGCGAGCTGCAGAGCGAGCGGCAGGCGCTCGCGATCACCCTCGCTCGCCTCCTTCTGCTCGGGCTCGTGCTCTCCGCGATCAAGCTGGTCGCGGACTCCGTCCGGGCGATCTGGGTCGCCCGGCCCGATCTCCCGCCGGTCTCCCGATTCTTCGCGGGGATCGCCGGCGCGCTGTCGCGCCCGATCCGGCTTTTTGGAGTGCTGCTGTCGGCGATCGTCACGATCCTCGCGCTCTACGCGATCTGGATCGTGGCGGACCCCTCCGCCGGCGGCGAGGCGAGGTTCGCCCTCGTTCCGCTGATCCTGACGCAGCAGGTGTTCGTCTTCCTCCGCTCGCTGATCAAGGTGGGGTACTACGCGGGGATCTCCGAGGCTCTGACACGAACACCGTCGCCCGAATACTCCTACGTCGCGGGGCCGCCGTCAGCCGCGCCTGTGCCCCCGGCCGCCGACGACGAACCCGCGCTCGAGAACCCGGCCGGCGCGGTCTAGCCGGACGCGATAGACGAAAGGCTGGCGGGTGTACTCGCCGTTTTTTCCCCGCGCCCACGGCCCGGTGAAAAACGGCAGAAATCGCAGGTCCTCGAAAGTCACCTCCACGCCGCCGTCGGGCAGGGCCGCCACCGTCTCGAGCGGAAACCGCGCGAACGCGAGGTACGTCTGCACCTCGGGCAGCGCCCGCGCGCGGCGAAGCTCGATCGAGTCCGCCGGCCGCTCGAACGTCCGTATCCGCGCCCTCCCGGGAGGCGGATAGAAATCGGGGAGCCGGCGGAGCGCCTCCGACAGCTTTTCCGCGACGCGCGGCGTGGGCACCGTGCGGGCGAAGGGGCCGATGTCGAAGAAGCACGCGTGGATGGAGCCGCCGTGGTCGGAGAGGCCCAGCCAGCGAAAGGGAGACAGGAGCTGGGGCATCACGGCCGCGGACGCGCCGGGCGGGATGTGGTCGATGCGCCTCCAGGCCTCGAGGGCCTTCGCGTGCAGGATCGCGCAGAACCCGAGGTAGCCGGCGAGCGTCACGCACCCCGCGAGCGCGATCCTGCGGCCGCTCTCGGGCCGCACGAGCGACAGGAGAAGCGTCACGAGACCGATGCCGGTGAAGAAGAGGTCCAGGATGAAGACCCAGTCGAGGGAGTATCGGGTCCTCGTGAGAGGCGTGAAGAACATCGTCCCGAACGAGGTGATCCAGTCGAACAGGATGTGAGACGCGATGCCGATGGCGGCGAAGATCCAGAGGTCCGTCAAGCGCGCCCTGCGAAAGAAAGGCCGCGCGACCGCCGCCATCGCGAGCGCGAAGAACGGCAGATACACGAAGGAATGGCTCCAGCCGCGATGGTTGCGCAGGTAGTCGAGCCGTCCGGTCAGAAAGAACGCGTCGGCGTCGGGCAGCATCGCGGCGAGGAAGCCGAGCCAGAGAGCGGCCCGCGCGCCCGGCCGGGACGTCATCGCCCGCGTCAGGATCGCGCCGACGAGGCCGTGGCTCGGTGTATCCATGCGCGGCGGATGATAATCTCGCGCGCGTCTTGGAGGCGCAGACGTCGGAGACTCTCCGCGATCGAGTGGCGCTCATTACGGGCGCATCCTCCGGCCAGGGCCGCGCCTTCGCGCTCGGTCTCGCGCGCGCCGGCGCGCGCGTCTTCGCCGTGGCGCGCCGGGAGGAGCTGCTCCGCTCCCTCGTCTCCGAGATCTGCGACTCGGGCGGCGACGCCGCCTACCATGTCGCGGACGTCCGCTCCGTGCCCGCGGTCTTCGATCTGGTCGACGTCGTCCTCGCCCGCTATCGCCGGATCGACATCCTGATCAACGCCGCCGGAATCGGATTTCGCGCGCCGCTCGCCGAGCTCAAACGCTCGCAGATCGAGGAGATGCTCGCCACGGACCTCGCGGGGGCGATCTACCTGACGCAGGCGGCGCTGCCCTCGCTCGTCAAGAGCGCGCCGTCGGACGTCGTCAACGTCGCCTCGATCGCGGGGCTCGAGGGATTCGCGGAGGGCTCCGTCTACTGCGCCGCCAAGCACGGACTCGTCGGTTTCACGCGGGCGCTCGCACAAGAGTTAAAGCCAGAGGGCGTCCGAGTCACGGCGCTCTGCTCCGGTTCCGTCGACACGGAGTTCTTCGACAAATTCCGCCCGACGACCGAAAAGAGCCTTCGCCTGAAGCCCGAGGACGTCGTCTCCGTGCTGCTCGCCGTCCTGACTTCCCCGCCGCACGTCCTCTTCGGCGAGGTCGTGGTGCGGCCGAGGGTCGTGAAGAGTTGAGAGTTCAGAGTAGGAACTAAGACTTCGCCGGTGCGACGTTTAGAGAGCGACGACGGGTTCGCCAGCGGGTCCGGCGGCTTCCGGCCCCTATAATCGGTGACACATGAGCTCGGTTCTTCTGGTCGACGACACGGGTCTGTTCGACGCCGTGGCGGACGACATCGCCCGGCGGACCCACTGCCGCCCCCTGCGGGCGTCCAATGGGACGGAGGCCCTGGCGACCGCGCGGCGGGAAAAGCCGGACCTGATCTTTCTGGACGCGCAGATGTCGGGGATGACCGGCATCGACGTCTGCCGCGTGCTGAAAGCGGATTCCCACATGGGACACCGCCCGGTCGTGGTCGCGGCCGCGTCGGACGTCTCGGCGGAAGCGGCGCGGCGCGCCGGCGCGGACGCCTGCATCGACAAGCCCTTCGACACGCCCGTCGTCTTCGACATCATGCGGCGCTACCTCCAGCTGTCCCCCCGCGATGCGGCGCGTGCCGCCGTCGAGTGGTCGGTGACCTTCTGGCGGGACGGAGCCCAGCACGAAGGCACTCTGAGAGACCTGTCACGGGGCGGATTCTTCATCCGGACGCCCGTGAGGCAGCCGGTGGGCGCGCGTCTCGAGATCTCGTTCGACCTTCCCGGCCAGAAGGGCCGCACGGTCGTCGCGGAAGCCATCGTCGTGCGGGTGGGCCAGGAAGCCGACCGCGGCCTGGGCTGCCGTTTCTTCCGTCTGACCGCCGGCTCCCGCTCCCACCTGGAGGAGTGCCTGAGGCTGCTCGAGGCCGGGGTCCCCGTGGGGAAGATCTAGCTAATTTTTGAGTTTCAGACGATCCTCTCGCCCGGTCCCGTCCCCTTCCCGAGGTCGATCAGCTCGATGCCCGCCTCCCGCGCCACCTGGAGGGACCGTTCGTCGCGGTAGAACTCGCCGTAATACACGCGCGCGATTCCGGAGTTGGCGATCAACTTGAAGCAGGGCCAGCAGGGGCTCGCCGTCGTGTAGAGCTCCGCTCCGCCGATCGCGACGCCGTTGCGCGCCGCCTGGAGCAGCGCGTTGGCCTCCGCGTGAACCGTCGAGACGCAGTGGCCGTCTTCGACGACGCATCCCACGTCCTCGCAATGCGGCAGACCGCGGATCGAGCCGTTGTAGCCCGTCGAAAGAATCGTGCGGTCGCGGACGATCACTGCGCCGACGTGCTTTCTCTCGCACGTGGCGCGGGTCGCGACCTGCCCCGCGATGTTCATGAAGTACGTATGCCAGCCGACGCGTTCGCTCATGCGGGGATTATGTCGGGAAACGGGAAACGGGAAATGAAGCGGATACGAATCGCTCTCCGGCCCGCTTCAACGTCCTCCTTTCGCCGTTCGTCCCCAGCTCCCCCGCGCCGCGCCCCGAGCCCGACGGACTGAGGCTGAAAGCTGCCAGCGGAGACCCTCCGCTCCACTGTAGAATCGCCTGTCTTATGGACAAACCCCGGCGCGTCGTCGTCACCGGTCTGGGAGCCGTGACGTCGATCGGCACGAACGTGGCGGATTTCTGGAGCGCCCTCCTTGAAGGGACGTGCGGCATCCGCCCCTTTTCTCTCTTCGATCCCTCGGGATACCGGACACAGACCGCGGCCCAGGTGCTGGAGATCCCGGATGGCTTCCTCTCGCCGTCGGAAAGAAAGCGCACGTCGCGCGCGGACCGCATGGGCCTCGCCGCGGCGCGCGAGGCGATCGCCCAGTCCGGCCTCGACCTCGCCCGAGAGGACCCCACCCGCATCGGCGTGATCCTCGGTGGCGGCACGTCCGGGCTCCTCGACTCGGAGGCGTACTACGAGCTGCATCTGCACGGAAAGAAGGGCCGCCCGTCGCACGTGCTGAACCACCTCCCCGACGCGATCACGGACCGCGTGGCGCAGAGGTTCAAAGTGGAAGGGCTCAAGTCCACCATCACCACCGCCTGCTCCTCCTCCGCCAACGCGATGGGCTTCGCGCACGACGCGATCGCGGCGGGCCTCGCCGACGTCGTGATCACGGGCGGTTCGGACGTCCTCGCGCGTTTGACGTATGGCGGGTTCAACTCCCTGCGGTCGGTCGATCCCGAGCCGTGCCGGCCCTTCGATCGGGAGCGCCGCGGGCTGTCGATCGGCGAGGCGGCCGGGATCCTCGTGTTCGAGGAGTGGGAGCGGGCCAAGCGCCGCGGCGCCCCGATCCTCGCCGAGTTTCTCGGCTACGGCGTCACCTCGGATGCGTACCACATGACCGCTCCCGACCCGACCGGAGTCGCGGGAGGACGCACCGTCAGGTCGGCCCTGGCCGCGGCGGGCGTCAACGCGGACGACGTCGACTACGTCAACGCGCACGGGACCGCGACGCCGCAGAACGACTCCGCCGAGACCGCGGCGCTCAAGATGGGTCTCGGGGACCGCGCCCGCCACGTCCCGATCTCCTCCATCAAGTCGATGATCGGGCACTGCCTGTGCGCTTCCGGGGCCATCGAGGCCGTCGCCACGGTCCTGACGGTGCGGGATGGAAAGATCCCGCCGACCATCCACTACGACAACCCCGACCCCGCCTGCGACCTCGATTACGTGCCGAACGCCGCGCGCGACGGCAACGTGGAAGTCGCCATTTCCGACTCGTTCGCCTTCGGCGGCAACAGCTCCGTCGTCGTCTTCGCGCGGGAAGCCGGCGTCTACTGAGCTTGGCGTCGAGAGGGTGGATCACGGGGACGGGCGCCGTCTCGCCCCTGGGGCGGGGGTCGGCGGAGTTCTATCGGAGGCTCCTCGCCGGCGACACCGCGGTCCGTCCGATGACGGCGGAGGAGCGCTCCGGGTTGCAGGCGGTGGACGTGGCACGCTGCGACGGATTCAGCCCGCAGCCGGAGATCCCCCCCATGAAGG
>JALYUA010000043.1 GCA_030854005.1 Acidobacteriota bacterium | reverse complement strand
CTCCTGAACGGGTCGAGATTATAGGAAGGGGGTCCCCGGGGGAGAAATCTGGATGCGCCGGACGGCGATATCCCCGATTCTCGTTGGCTGCGGAGCACCGCGGCCTCTCGCTCCCGCCGGTCGCTCGGCTCCCGATTTCCGATCCTCAGCGCGGCGAGGCGATCTTCCAGTTCGGGTCCGCGACACCGGGGATGGCGGCGGCGTCCGTGACGGAGGTTCCGGTCAGGCGCCACACGGTGTCGGCTCCGGTGGCGGTGTTTCGCCAGAGGATGTCCGGGGAGCCGTCTCCGTCGAAATCTCCCGCGCCGGAGATTCCCCAGGCGAGATCGAAGACCGGAGGCAGAGCCGCCTGGCCGACCACGGCCGTGCCGTTTAAGAGCCAGATCGTGTTCTGTCCGGAAGACGTGTTGCGCCACAGAAGATCCGGCGAGCCGTCTCCGTTGAAGTCGGCGGCGGCGGCGAGCTGCCAGCTCGCGTCGGAGACGGCGGGGAGCGGCGCCAGGGAGCCGACCGCCGTTCCGTTCATCCGCCAGACCAGGTTCTGGCCGTTGGCGGCGTTCCTCCAGAGGATGTCGGGACGGCCGTCCCCGTCGAAGTCCGCGGCGCCGGCGATGCGCCAGGCGAGGTCGAACACCGGCGGCAGCGCGATCTGAGAGACGACCGCGGTCCCGTTCATTTTCCAGATCACGTTCTCGCCGGTCGCGGCGTTCCTCCAGAGGATGTCGGCCCGGCCGTCGCCGTCGAAGTCGGCGGAGGCGCCGATCCGCCAGTTGAGATCGAAGACCGGAGGCAGGGCCGCGGTCCCCTGGGCGATCATCCGATTCATCAGCCACACGGTGTTCTCCCCGGTGGCGGAATTCCTCCAGAGGATGTCGAGCCGGCCGTCGACATTGAAGTCGGAGGCGAGCCCGCCGAACTCGTACGCGCCGGCGTCCCAGGCCCCGCCCACGGGCCGGCGCCGGCCGTCCAGATCCGAAGCCGGCGCCGAGAGGGAGGCGCCGAGGTCGATCGCGGGGCTCGTCCCGGAGAGATGGTAGTCGTTCGCGCCGGCGTTCACGAACAGCGCGGCCGGGTCCGACACGAGAGACGACACGTCCTGCCCGGTGGCCGCCCGCCACTGCGCGAGGTTCAGGACCGTGTCGCCGTCATCCGCCGTGAACCGCTGCATGACGACGTTGTGGTGGCTCACGAAACCCGGAAGGCTGTCGGCCACGATGCTGATGCTCCCGCGCGTCGGGTGAAAGTTGTAGAGGATGTTGTTGAAGACCGCATTCCCCGTGCTGCCGTCCTTGATGTTGACAGCCCATCGCCCGTCTGACGCCATCACGATCGTGTTGTTCACGACGACGTTGTTCTTCGCCCCGTCGGAGGCGTCGATGCGGTAGAGGGAGATGCCGCTGGCATGGTTGCCGTAGATCAAGTTGTTGCGGAAGACGGAGCTCTGCACGCCGTCGCAATTGATTCCGGATCCTCCGCCGACGCCGTTGTCGTAGATGACGTTGCGCTCGACGAGCGCTCCCGTGATGACGCCGACTCCGCCCTGGCTGACGTCTCCGTTGAAGTGCAGCCCGTTCGCGTAATTTCCCCAGACGACGTTGCGCCGTACCACGGGGTTCACGCAGGAGTTCGAGACGTAGATCCCGTGCTGGGTCCCCGATCGGCTCGTGACGTTGTTCTCGATCAGGATGTCGTCCGAGAACCCGGTCAGGATCCCCCAGACTCCGTTCTGGTCGCACCAGTTGTTCCGGATCACGACGCCGGCGTTCACCACCGAGCGGATGCCGGCTCGAGGCACGCCGTCGACCTGGAATCCCTCGATGACGACGTAGCTCGCGCCTTCCAGGTTGATTCCGTCCGGAGTCTTCGCGTTGCGCGCATTGATCCGCGCGCCCGGCTCCCCGTGGAACGTGATGGGACTCATGAGCGTGCCGTTCTGCGGAAAATCCCAGCCGAGAACGAAGCCGGCGTACGTTCCCGCGC
Source organism: Acidobacteriota bacterium (assembly GCA_030854005.1). Classification (GTDB taxonomy): domain Bacteria; phylum Acidobacteriota; class Thermoanaerobaculia; order UBA5066; family Gp7-AA6; genus JALYUA01. The sequence continues at coordinate 3,473 of JALYUA010000043.1, read as the reverse complement.
GGACGTTCACCGTGTCGCCGGCGGAAACCCGGTCCGCGGCGTGCTGCAGCGTTGCCCACGGCGCGGCGCCCGTCCCCGCGCCGGAGTCGCTGCCGCCCGGAGCGACGTAATAGGTCGCCGCCGGAAGAAAGGCCCCGCAAGCGAGAAGGACGGCCGCGAGGCTGAGCCTCGCGAGAGCGCGAGCGGCGCGCCGGTGTCCGCTCGGCGGGCGGCGCAGGGGCACTCGTGGCCGCGTCCGGGTGAAGAGAGAAGAGCGCCGCTCGAGAGAGGCGCTCTGCACTCCCCACCGGCTGGTGGAGAAAGGCATGGGGTGCCGTTGATTATAAAGCCCGGACTCCCCGGGGGGGCCTGACAAAGGCGGAAAATGCCTGGAACTCACCTCTTTTCGGCGTTCCGTCGACGCACGCCGGAGAGCGGAGGGGCCGCCCTCGCACAACACGGAGAACTGAAAAGGGGAAACTGAGAGCTGAGAGCTGACAGCTGAGAACTGACTCGCTTATCCCGGCGCCGCCGACACGGCCGTCGAGATCTCCGCGGCCGCCCGTTCGAGGAGCGCCCGGTCGGAGTCGCCAAACGCCTCCAGGCGATCGCTCTCGACGTCGATCAGCGCTCGCGTCCGGCCCGTCACGGCGTCCAAGACCGGGACGACGATCTCCGATCGCGTGCTGGCGAACGCCTCGAGGTAGCGGGGATCCTTCGTGACGTCGCCGACGATCACCGTCTGCCGGAGGCGCGCCGCGTCTCCGCAGAGACCGCGGGAGAGGGGGAACCGCGGATGCGACGGAGGCTCGTCGCCGCCCCAGGCCAGAAGGGAGATTTCTTCTCCGCCGACGCGGTAGAGACCGACCCAGCGATAGCCGCCTGCCTCACGGAGGGCGTTGGCGACGCGCGTGAATTTCTCCGACAGCTCACCGCTGCCATCCAGAGCGCGCCGCACCAGCTCGAGAGCCTCGACTTCGTCTTTCATCGTTCGGCATTCTAGAGCGACACGAACATCGGCGCGCCGCGATCGGAGGCCGGGGCACGGCCCTTGCCGCCGGGCAGGCGGCCGGGGTCCGGCGCCCGGCTGGTTCCGGAGAGCTCAGGTACGTGTCCTGAGCCGTCCCGAGCCGCACCCGCGCCGGAGAGGAGGCTCGCCATGCGATCGCTCTCCCGGCGTCAGTTCCTGTCCCGATCCGCCGCGTCGCTCGCGGGCCGTCGGCGCCGGAGGCGGCGGTCTCGCCCTGGCGGGGTCGAAGCCGAAGAAGGACGGGCTTCCGAAGCCGGAGAAGAGCGGCATCGATTTTCGATTCCCGGCCCCGGTCCCCTAGACTACGCGCAGGGAGGACGCTGATGCGCATTCTCGACGCCCGGATCCACGGTTTGCTCGACCTCGCCGCGGTGGCTGCGTTCCTGCTCGGCCCTCTCCTGTTCGGCCTCGGAGGAAACCCGGCGGCGATCTCGTACACGCTGGCGGTCGTGCACCTCGTGATGACCCTTCTGACCCGATTCCCGATGGGGCGCTGGAAGCGAATCCCGTTCGTCGTGCACGGGATCGTCGAGCTCGTCGTCGGGATCTTCCTGCTGATCCTTCCTTCGATCGCCGGCTACGCGCCGGGCTCGCCCGCCCGCCGCTTCTACATGATCATGGGCGCCTTCATCCTGGTCGTCTGGGCGCTGACGGCGTACGGGACGAAGGAGCGGGAGGCTTGACGCTCTTTTAACTCCGGACCGGGAGCAAGTCGAGCATGGCGCCCGCGGCCGTCAGATACACGGGCCGTGGCGCGATCGCATATTCGCGCAGGCAGGTCTCCACGAACTTGAAAGCGTGCTCGTCTCCCGTGCGGACCGCCCGGTCGACCAGGTCGTCTCCCCGGTCTTCACCTCCCGCGCCGAGCCGCGGCACCGGCAGCGAGTAGGCCGCATAAATTCCCGCCGCGCCCTGCCAGGCATAACGCGCGAGTGACCGGGCCGTCGGCGGGTTCACGTGCGGAAGCAGGAGCCGCACCGCGCTCGGCCCCGTGACGGTATGCACCCACGCGATCGCCGACGACGGCGTCGCATGCGCCAGGCAGGCGGCCGCAAAAGCCTCCGTGACGCGGGTCAAAAAGACGGAAGGGTCAGACGAGCTGTCCACGAGATCAGCGACGCGGGAAAAAGAAGGCAAGTCGTTGAGCGCCTGGAGCCGCTCGTCGATCAAGCCTTCCCCTCGCTGCGAGGCCGGAAGAGATTCGAGGGTGCTCAACACGTCCGAGGGTGTGCGCAGCGTTTCGGGGTGCTTGTATGTCGGCCGCTCCGGGAGCCTCATGGAGCGGGCCGCCCAGTAGGCCAGTCCTTCGGCCAGTTCTCTCCGCCTCGCCGGGGACTCGCTTCGTCTCATGTTGCGGGCGGCGTATGCGGCGCGCAGGACGCCGTGAAAGGCGGCGGCCGAGATTCCGGGAGCCAGCCGCTCGCACCAGAGGGAGACGACTTCCGTCCATGGCCGCTCGAGAAGCTCTTTCCGGAAGAACGCGGTCCAGTCCCCGACCCGGTCGTACCGCCCCAGCGCTTCGCTCCAGTCTCCGGCGCCGATCGCACGGCGGGCGGCGGGCGCGGAGTCGAGGCCGCGCCGATACCGCTCGAGCCACGGGACCACCGCCTCGTTCCGGCCGAGGACGATGAGCGCGTCCGCCGCCATCGGGCCGTGGTTGGACAGCCCGCCGCCGTACTCGGGGCCCGTCCCTTCGAGGAGATCGAGCGCCGATTCGCGCGCGGCTCTCTCTCGATCCGATTCCGAGGAGAAGGGTTCGGGCGCGGCCGCGGGCGGGGGCGTTCCCCCCGGGAACTTCGACGGCCGTTCGAGCCCGACCGCGGTGGCGGCGGAACCGGCGGCCCTGCCGAGGATGCCGAAGAGTCCGCGCCGGGAGTAGGTCACGAGTGAATCTTGCCACGGAGGGCGAAGGGCGTTGGGCGAAGGAAGGCGAAGGGGGAAGCGCGAAAGGCGAAAGGCGGAAGTATCGAGGAGCGCCCGGCGAGCCCGAGGCGCTCGGCGCTCCGTAATCAGGAGCGGCCGGCGCTCGTCTTCAGAGTGACCGTCCGCGTCGGCCGGCGAAGCTCTGGAGGCGCAATGCCCGGATTCTGGAAAATCGGCGCGATCTCCGCGCTGCTGCTCGGCATGACCGGCTGCGCCGGGACGTCGTCCGCGCCGCGTTCTTCGGCGCCCGCGGGAACATCGGCGGAGACGCCCGCGAAGACGATCGCGCCCGAGTCGCTCGCCGGGTACTGGCTCTTCGAGATGAAAGCGGGCGGCCGGTCGATCGAGGCGAGCCTCCACTTCCGGGCCGAGCGCGGGGTGCTCGCGGGGACGTTCACAGGTCCGGATGGAAACGAACGGGAGCTCACCGACCTCGCGTTGAAGGAAAACGCCGTCTCCTGGAGCTTCGACGGGCCTCTCGGCAAGCAGCACGCGGAAGGGAAGATCGACGGCGGCTCGATGAAAGGGACCATGAAACGGG
>JALYUA010000038.1 GCA_030854005.1 Acidobacteriota bacterium | reverse complement strand
GGATTGTGTGTTTCAAGGATCAGAGTTCGCTGATAAGTTTCCGTGGCTCCCTGCGGCTGAGAGCTGACAGCTGAGAGCTGAGAGCTGAAATGAAAGTCCACGAATACCAGGCCAAGTCCCTCCTCGCCCGATACGGCGTTCCCGTGCCCCGCGGAGAGGTGACGGACAACCCCGAGGAGGCGCGGCAGATCGCGAAGCGTCTGGGCGGCCGCGCGGTCGTCAAGGCCCAGATCCATGCCGGCGGCCGCGGGAAGGGCGGCGGAGTCAAGGTCGCGAAGACGCCCGACGAGGCGTACGAATTCGCGAAGAAGATCCTCGGCATGACATTGATCACGGCGCAGACCGGAGCCGACGGCCGCGTGGTGCAGAAAATCCTCGTCGAGGAGGCCCTCGACATCGACCGCGAGCTCTACCTGAGCATCACGCTCGACCGCGGCAAGGGTCTCCCGTCGATGATGGCCTCGAAGTTCGGCGGCATGGAGATCGAGGAGGTCGCCGCGAAGGATGCTTCTGCGATCGTCCGCGAGACTCTCGACCCGGCGCTCGGGATGTTCCCGTTCCAGGCCCGCAAGCTCGCGTTCTCCCTCGGGCTGTCGGGAGAAAGTTTCAAGAAGGGGATCGCCTTCATGCCGGCGCTCTTCCGCGCCTACACGGAGACGGACGCCTCGCTCGCGGAGATAAACCCCCTGCTGGTGACGAAGGCCGGCGACGTCCTCGCGCTCGACGCGAAAATGACCTTCGACGACAACGCCCTTTTCCGGCATCCCGACATCAAGGCGATGCGCGACCTGACCGAGGAGGACCCCCTCGAGGTCGAAGCGTCGAAGTTCGGACTGAACTACATCAAGCTCGACGGCAGCGTCGGATGCATGGTCAACGGCGCGGGCCTGGCGATGGCGACGATGGACCTCGTCAAGCTCGCGGGGGGGGTGCCGGCGAACTTCCTGGACGTGGGCGGAGGCGCCAACGAAGAGCAGGTCAAGAACGCGTTCCGCATCATCCTTTCGGACAAGAACGTCAAGGGCGTCCTGATCAACATCTTCGGCGGCATCATGCGCTGCGACATCATCGCCAACGGGGTCGTAGCGGCCGTCCGCGAGATGGGGCTGTCTCTCCCGGTCGTCGTCCGGCTCGAGGGCACCAACGTCGATCTCGGCAAGCAGATCCTTCGCGACTCCGGCCTGAAAATCACTCCCGCCGACGGGCTCGCGGACGGCGCGCGGAAGGTCGTGGAGGCGGTCCGATGATCTGGGTGGGGAAGCAGACGAAGCTCCTCGTGCAGGGCCTCACGGGGCGCGAAGGCAGCTTCCACGCTCTGGCCTCCCGGGACTACGGCACCGCCGTGGTCGCGGGCGTCACGCCGGGGAAGGGCGGCACCGTCCACGAAGGAATCCCGGTCTTCGACACGGTTGCCGACGCCGTGCGAGAGACGGGAGCGAACGCGTCGATGGTCTTCGTTCCGCCTCCGTTTGCGGCGGACGCCGTGGTCGAGGCCGCGGACGCGGAGATCGCCCTGATCGCGTGCATCACCGAGGGGATTCCGACCAACGACATGGTCCGCGTCAAGGCAGCCTTGGCCCGGAAGGCCGCGGAGGGCGCCGAGGTGCGGCTGATCGGCCCCAACTGCCCGGGGATCATCACGCCCGGGGAATGCAAGATCGGGATCATGCCCGGACGGATCCACAAGCCGGGGACGGTCGGCGTCATCTCGCGGTCGGGCACTCTGACCTACGAAGCGGTCGACCAGCTGACGCGGCTCGGACTCGGGCAGTCGACGGTGATCGGCATCGGGGGCGATCCGGTCAACGGCACGAGCTTCATCGACTGCCTCGCCGCGTTCCAGGGAGACGCCGGCACCGAGGCCGTCATCCTGATCGGCGAGATCGGCGGATCCGCGGAAGAGGAGGCCGCCTGTTTCATCGCCGGGAACTTCCGCAAGCCCGTCGTCGCGTTCATCGCGGGGCAGACGGCGCCGCCGGGGCGCCGGATGGGGCATGCGGGTGCGATCATCGCCGGGGGACGCGGCACCGCGGCGGACAAGGTGAAGGCGCTCGAGGCGGCGGGGGTCTCCGTCGTGCGCTCTCCCGCCGACCTCGGCAGCCGCATGAAGGAAAGGCTTGGCCGATGACGGGCATCGGTTTCTACGACGAGGTGCAAGGCTTCGGAGTCTGGATGTACGCCGTCTCCGCCTTGATGATCCTGATCGCGCTGTCGGTCGGATCGCTGAAGATGAAGACGACGGTGGCCCCCGACGCGGTGACCGTGCGGTTCGGTTTCCTGAACACGACCCGGATCCCGATCGGCGAGATCGCGCGCGCGGAAGCCATCGCCTACCGGCCGGTGCGCGACTACGGCGGCTGGGGGATTCGCGGCTTCGGCAATCGCCGCGCGTTGAACGTCCGCGGAGATCGAGGCGTTCTGATCGTGCGCACGAACGGCTCGACCCTGATGATCGGGTCGCAGCGCCCCCGCGAGCTCCTCTCGGCCCTCGCCCGGGCGGGCGTCGCGACGGAAGACAAGCTCCCGGCGGACGTCCGGGAATTCTGAGATCGAAACGAGGTCGCGGCGTCGCGCGACAGAAAAGGACCATCGTTGAGCCAGAGAACGCTGACCATCTTGAAACCGGACTCGGTCGCCGCCGGAAAAGCGGGACTCATCCTCGCGCACCTCGAACGCGAAGGCTTCCGCATCGCGGGCGTGAGGAAGATCCGGCTCGCCCCCGAGCAGGCACGGGCCTTTTACGCCGTGCACCGCGAGCGCCCCTTCTTCGAGGGCCTGGTGCGATTCATGACCGAAGGGCCCGTGGTCGTGGCCGCGCTCGAGCGCGCCGACGCGGTCCCTCACCTGCGCGCGACGATGGGAGCCACGGATTCCAAGAAGGCGGACGCGGGCTCGGTCCGCAACCTCTACGGCACCGACATCGAGCGCAACGCCATCCACGGAAGCGATTCGCCGGAGAACGCCGCCAGGGAAATCGCGTTCTTCTTCGCGGAAGCGGAGCTGATTTGAAAAGTTGAGAGTCGAAAGTTGAGAGTCGAGAGTTTGAGACCCGCCCCCTCCGAGCTATCGACTCTGAACGCTGAACGCTGAACGCTCAACGCTGAACTCTCAACTTTCAACTCTCCTCAGCGACACCAGCACGCGATTGGCCACGCCTCTCAGGATCGCGGCTTCCCGCGTCGTGAGGGGCCGCCCCGCGACGATCTTCCGCCACGCGCGCAGAGATCGCTCGCGGTGGCCCGTGTCGTAGAACCCCGTCGCCTCGAGGGCGCGATCCCAATGCTCGAGCGCCCCTTCGACCTCGCGAGCGGTCGCCCATTCGCCGGGCTCCTGATCCGGCCACGCGGCGCCGTCGCCCATCCGCGCCACGGCGAGGACGGCCGCGACGGCGTGCGAAACGTTCAGGGTCGGAAACTCGGGCCGGGATGGAAGGCGGAGGCAGGCCGACGCCCGCGAGCGCTCCTCTTCCGTGAGCCCGCTGCGCTCCGGGCCGAAGACGAACGCGATGCGCGCCGCGGGCCCGAGCTCGCCCAGGAATCCGGGAAGGTCGCCGAGCTCGAGCGAGCGCTGGTCCTCGCGCCCGCGCAGGGAAGAGGTGGCGATGACCGCGTCGAACTCGGCGATGGCCTGGCGCAGATCCGGAAAGCGGCGGACCGAGGCCAGAACGTCGTCGGCCCCGGAGGCCAGCCGGAGAGAGTCCTCGTCCGCCAGCGCCGCGGGATCGACGAGCCGCAGATCCTTCACGCCGAAGTTCTTACACACGCGCGCGGCGGACCCGAGGTTTCCCGGCGTGTGTGTCCGCACGAGGACGGTCGCGATTTCCCGCAGACTCATTCGCCGGAATTATCGGGTACGAAGTATCATTTTCAGAAAGAGATGCACCGTTTCTGCTTCGCGATCGCGGCGGGAGCCCTGCTTGGCGGCGCGTTCGCCGCTGCCCAGCCGCTGCCATCGCCGTCGGCCACCCCGCCCGCCGCGGTTTCGACGCCGGGATCACCGTCCGCGCCTGCCGCGCCGGCGGCGGCTCCTTCCCGGCGCGAGACGCCGCTCCCGACGTACACGGAAAGCGCGGGCAGCGAGTACGTCCTGCTCCCGGTGCTCGTCTTCGACCATAAGGGCCGCTTCGTCGACGGCCTCGCGAAAGGCGATTTCCGGGTAAACGCCGGCGGCGTCAACGTGATTCTCGACACGTTCGAGCGCGACGACGACGCGCCCGCCTCGTTTGCCTTCCTGGTTGACACCTCCGGCAGCATGAAGATCGCGGGCAAGCTCGAATCCGCCAAGAGCGCTATCCGGCACATCCTCGAGGGACGGCGGTCAGGGGACGACTACGCTCTTTTCGCCTTCGCCGAAAACGAGCTTTCCCTGATCTCCGAGTTCTCGCCGGACCCCTCGCGCATCTCCCGGGGTCTGACCCGTCTGGAGGCCGGCGGCCGCACAGCGCTCTTCGACGCGGTCGCCGCCACCCCCTCCCGGATGCTCGCGGGAAAGAACGGAAAGCGGGCCATCCTGCTCTTTACGGACGGGGTGGACAACGCGAGCAAGCTTTCCGTCGACGAAATGGCAACGATCCTGCAGCAGGTTTCGATACCGGTTTACGCGGTCGGTATGAAAAATGCCGCGTTCGACCGGTTGAGCGACGCGGAACGCAAGGATCTGGCTCTCGACAACCTGAATCTTCTCGCCTACACGAGCGGCGGTCAGCTGTTTCTGGCCAATGGGGAGGAGGACCTGAGGCCCATAGCGGCGAAAATCAACACCGAGGTTCGGAAGCAATATCTCCTCGGATTCGCACCTTCGGGCCAGGGAGAGCTAAAATACAGAGTCGTGGTGGTGTCCGTGACCAAACCCGGGAAATGGGTCGTCCGGACGCGACGTGGGTATCGGGGAACGGTTCCCGCTCCGGCGGGTTAACTCTTTCGAAAGGAGGGTTTTCCATGGGTAAGAGATCGAATGCATGGATCGTCGGCGGGGCGCTTCTTCTGGGCACCTTGGGTCTCGGCGGTTGCGCGACCAAGCGCTACGTCGGCGATGAGGTCTCCAAAAGCAGCGCCGCGTCGGAGAAGCGGATCAACGAGGTGGAATCCCAGGTCGAGACCGCGCAGGGGAAGATCCGGGATCACGACACGCGCATCACCGAGCTCGACAAGTCGACCCGGGACGCTCTCGAGCGGGCCCAGGCGGCTGGCAAGCTCGCCGAAGGCAAGTTCGTCTATTCGCTGGTTCTCTCCGACGACGCGGTGAAATTCCCGTCCAGCAAGTGGGCGCTCTCCAAGGAAGCCGAAAGCCGGCTGAAGGACTTCGCCGAGAAGTTGAAGTCCGAGAACAAGAATGTGTATCTGGAAGTGCAGGGACACACGGACTCCAAGGGGTCGCCCAGCCTGAACTACCGTCTCGGGGAAGAGCGGGCCGAGGCGGTCCGCCGGTACCTCAACAAGCAGGGAATCGCGTTGAACCGGATGTCCACGATTTCGTACGGCGAAGATGAGCCCGTCGCTCCGAACAAGTCCAAGACGGGCCGTTCGAAGAACCGGCGCGTCGTCGTCATCGTCCTCGCTTAGGTTTCATCCCGCCTCTTTCGAAGGCCCCGCTTCCGCGGGGCCTTCTTTTTTGGTGCGGCGCCGGCGGGGCGCTCCGCGGACCCGCGC
>JALYUA010000026.1 GCA_030854005.1 Acidobacteriota bacterium | reverse complement strand
GGGGCCCTACATCGTCAACATTCCGCCCGGTGTGCCTCACTCGTTCCAGAATCTGGATGATGACGTGGCGGAGCTCGTCGTGATATTTCCGAGCAACATCTGGGAGTACGACGTTCTGGACTACTTCCCGTTCTCGACTCCCGAAGGGAAAGCCATGGCGGAGCAGGCGAGAAAGGCCCGGACGCCATCACCGGGCAAATGACCCCGCGGATCCCGGTTTGTTCTGAATCAGGCTTTTGGAACGTGGCCGACCGATAGGAGCGAAGATGGAACTGGGTGCATTCTCGATCAGCCTGGCGGTGAAGGATCTCGCAGCGTCGAGGAGCTTCTACGAGAAATTTGGATTCAAAGCGTTTGTCGGGGATGCTTCAAAGAACTGGCTGGTGCTGAAGAACGGCGATCACGCGATCGGACTCTTTCAGGGCATGTTCGAGAAGAACATTCTCACTTTCAATCCCGGGTGGGACGCCAACGCCCGGAAGCTGGGCACCTTTGCCGACATACGCGTCCTGCAGCGCGAGCTGAAGGCCCAGGGAGTGGCACTGACGCTGGAGGCCGACGAGAGCACGACGGGGCCCGCGAGTTTCATGGCCGTGGACCCCGACGGGAACCCGATTCTCGTCGATCAGCACGTGTGAGCGGGATGTTTTCGGCGCGGACGCTGCGCCCGGCGCCGATTTCATTTCGAAAGCTCGCGGACACTCGCGCGGCGGCGGGGTGGTCCTGACCGGCGGCCGGCGCGCCTTCCTGCTCGCCCTGGCGGTCGCGATCGCGGTCGCCGTGTTCTCGCTGGGCTCGACGTTCACCTACAACGCCGAGGCCCCGGCGCGAGCCCGCGGCAGCGAGCTTTTCTGGCTACTGCTGGCGCTCGTCTTCGCCTCGCCTCTCTGGGTCCCGGCGTTCCTGCCCGCTCGCCTCGGATGGGTCTCGACCGGAGTTCGCTGGCTCTGCGCGGCCGCCCTGCTCGTCCCCCTCCTGTTCGCCGGTTCGGTCGCCGTCCATCAGTTCGGGCTGTATCCGCATCCGTTGTTTTCGGTCACGATCTTCGCCATCGCCGCGGCGCTCAGCGCGGGCTGCATCGCGGCGATCGTCGTGTTGCTGGCTCCGGCGGCTCATCGGCTTGTCGGCGAAGACGCCACGGATCCGGACCTTCGGCGAACGCCGCCGAGCCGCCCGTTGAGAGAGCCATGACCTCCGAGGAGCTGATCACCGTCGCGACCTTCGAGAACACGTCGGAAGCCGCGATCGCCCGCGGAGCCCTCGAGGCGGAAGGCATCGCCGCGTTCGTGCCGGGCGAGACGATCGGCGTGTTCGCGCCGAGTCGGTCCGTTCCGCCGGGAAGCTGGACGGAGCTGAGAGTCCGCCCGCGCGATCGAGAACGAGCCATGGCCGCGTTGAAGCGCGCCGGGCATCGGTGACCGCGCCCCTTGACGGAATCGCCGTGGGTGTGAGGTGTGCCCGACGGGCGGGGAGGAAAGCGTGGCGCCGCTTGACGCGCGGATGAGTCGGCCGTTGAGTCGGCATGGTCGGATGTCTGCCGCCGGGAAGGCATAGGGCCGCATGGCAAACGGGCTGACGACCGTGATGGTCTGCCGGGACGTTCTCGATGCGCAGGTGGCGCTCGGAAAACTGGAATCGGAAGGCATCGAGTGCTCCCTCGCCAATGAGAATCTCGTCGGCGTCGCGTGGACGTATTCCAACGCGGTCGGGGGAGTCGAGGTTCAGGTGCCGGTCGAGCAGGCGGCTGCGGCGCTCGCCGCGCTCTCGAGAGATGAGTCCGGGCTGACGGCGGAAATCGGAGAGGAAATGGATCCGCCCCAGCTCCCCGAGCTGTGCCCCAATTGCGGCTCGGAGGACCTGGCCGTCGTTCGCCGCCAGCGCTTTGCCGCCGCCGCGATGCTCCTCGTCCCGCTGCCTCTTTTCTTCTTCGGGACCCGAATCAAGTGCCGGGCCTGCGGCAGCGAGTGGAAGCCACCCGCCGCCTGACGCTGCGGCAGCGGCGGGCGTCGGCCGGTTCGGCTCGGGCGCGGTGGACGGAATGTTTTCAAACCCCCGTCATTGCCATCGAGCGGTACCGCGGGGAGGATGCGCACGCCGCTCGGAATTCGGGGAGAATCGCGGTACCCGGAGTCGATCGGAAGGAGTCCTGATGCCTCCCACGCTCGCGAACGGCAAGATCTGCTACGTCGAGATTCCCTCGGTCGAGATTCCGCGCTCGGTCGAGTTCTACCAGGCGGTTTTCGGCTGGAAGGTCCGGCACCGGGGCGACGGCCGGCCGGCGTTCGATGACAGTGTCGGCGAGGTGAGCGGCACCTGGGTGACGGGCCGGAAGCCCTCCCGCGAGGCCGGCCTCTTGCTCTACGTCATGGTCGACAGCGTGACGGCGACCGTCGACGCGGTGGTCGCGAACGGGGGCGAGCTCGTGCAGGCGATCGGGGCGGACGCTCCGGAGATCACGGCCCGGTTTCGCGACCCGGCCGGCAACATCATCGGGCTCTACCAGCCTCACGGCGCGGGAGGTGGCTCCTGATCACGTCGCTGCGGGCCGTATTCTCGTCGAGCGTCCCGAAGGCGCCTTCGCCCTCCGTTCCGCCAGGCTCGAGCGGCGCGAAGCCCTGACGCTGCGTCTTCGGGAGAAATTCTCATGAAGCCTTACGTCCTGACCACCGGCGGACTCTTCGGGCTGATCACCCTGGGCCCCTGTGTGGCGGATGGTCGAAGAGAGGCGCCTCGCGACGGAGCCCTGGTACATCCTGATCACGCTCGCCGCGGCGATTCTGTCTCTCCGGGCGTGGCGCCCGGTCAAACGCCCGAGCGCCCCGTGATCTCGACGATCGACAACATCGCCCCTCTTCTCGCGATTGGCCGCTTCGAGCCGGAGGCCCGCCTCCGCATCTGAGAAGTCTCGGACCCGCGCACGGGCCGATGACTTTCGGCACGCGCGCGGCACGATCCGACGCCGGAGCACCCCGGCAGGAGAAGACATGACGCATTCGATTCAGAGAGCGGTCACGGATGAGGAGATTCTTTCCTGTCATCCCGTTCTGTTGGAGCTCCGACCCCACGTCCGCGGGTCGGACATCGTGCCCGCCGTCCGCCGGATGGAAAAGGAAGGCTACCGGATCGCTTTCCTGTCCGACTCCGGGAAGGTCCAGGCGGTCGGCTACCGGATGATCGAGATGCTTCGAACGGGAAGAATGCTCGAGGTCGACGACCTCATCACCGCGGCCGAGACGCGGTCGAAGGGCTACGGCAGAGTCCTTCTCCACTGGGTCTTTCGGGAGGCCAGAGAAAATCAGTGCCGTTTCGTGGAGCTCGACTCCGCCGTCCATCGCGCGGACGCGCACCGCTTCTACTTTCGAGAGCGCATGCACGTGCTGGGATTCCACTTCAGCGTCGCGATGTCGGCAGACGGGCTGCCGGGAGCTCGATGATCGCAGTCCGCCACCTGCGTTGGAGCGGGATCTTAGTGGCGCTGAATCTGGCGGCGTGGATCGTGTTCGGGGTCTCGAGGCCAGCGGATCACGCCTTCCTCGCCGAGAAAGAAGCAGTGCGGCTGCAGGGCGCCATCGATGCGAATTCCGCGGATCCCGTCACCACCCTCGCCGGACGCCCGGTGCGTAACTTCAGCGTCTTTCACGGTGGCGAATCGTTCTGGGTCAAGACTCTCGTCGTCGCGAATGCTCCGGCTTTGATCCTGGCGAGCATCGTGACGACGCTCGTGGCTCCGGAGAAGCCGTCGTCTTCGTTCACGGTTCAAGAGGCTTCGAATCTTCGAGGGGCCATCTTTCTGGCAATGAGCGCTCTGCAATGGTTTTTCATCGGCCTCTCGGTGGGGAATCGGCCTCTCACCGTCCGTCGGCGAGTCGGTGGCGCGCTGTTGATCGCGGGCGTTGTGGCGATGGGCTTCGGAGGGGGCAGCAGCGCGATTCTCCTTCTCGCGGGCTTCGGGAGCGGCCTCGCCGGCGCGATCCTGATCTGGCGCGTTCCATCCCCCGCCGCCGACCCTCTCGCGCCTGGCAGGGTGGATCGGGGCTTGCGACCTTGACGCAGATCGCGCCGGGAACGGTGCGGGCCCGGAGATTCCGCCTCGCCGTCACGGCGATCCTGGCCGTAGGCCTGTCGGCGGCCGTCGCGATCTACGTCGCCGCCGCGTCCCGCGCGGCCAACGCAGCCGGCTACGATCCGAACGACTCCAAGCAGTACCTGAGGCAGATGCAGGTGTACGGCGGGACCGCCAACGTCGTCGCGTCCGACATCCGGGAGTGGATCGGTTCTCTCTGGCACGGAAAGAGGCTCGCCGCGACGGTGGCGTTTTCGACGCTGGCGCTCGCGGCCCTCGTCTGGTTTTTCGGCGCGTCGGGGCCGACTCTTCCGAGGTCGCCCGGTGACCGCGGCTCCCGCGCCGTGCCATAGGGACGCCGCCCTCGCGATCGGGCTGAAAAATCCGGGA
>JALYUA010000007.1 GCA_030854005.1 Acidobacteriota bacterium | reverse complement strand
ATCTGCCGGTCGCCTGGGAAAACGCGACGGATCCGTTCTTCGATCCCGGCACCAATCCGAAATTCCTGGCGCAGGTCCTGGATCCGGTCAAGACGGAGATGGTGTTTTCCAGGGACCTCGCGATCGGATCGATCAACGCGCACCGGAATTTTTTCGGCGAGAAGTTCTCGATCCGCCGCGCCGGCCAGCCGGCGTTCTCGGGTTGCGTCGCCTTCGGTATCGAGCGCTGGCTGTTCGCTCTCATCGCGCGATTCGGCGAGGATTTCGCCCGGTGGCCGTCGCCGTTCGCGCCGGAGACGGCGTGACGGGCGCCACACTGGTCACCGGGGCCGACGGGTATCTCGGCTCGCGCGTCGCGGCGGCGCTCTCCGCGCGCGGCAGCCGGGTCGTTCCGTGGGTGCGCGCGGCGAGCGCGTCCGACCGCGAGCGCAAGATCGCCGCCGTCACGGAAGCGCTCGGCCCGGCGGTCGAGGCCCGCGACGTCCGCTTCGGAGATCTGACGGACGACGCGCTGTTTTCCGGCGTCGATCCGTCGAGTCTCTCGGCGATCGTTCACAGCGCTGCGGTCACGCGGTTCAACGTCGACGCGGCGACGGCCGACGCCGTGAACGTGCGGGGCGCCGCCCGCGTCTTTGAATTCGCGGAGCGCTGCCCCCGGCTGGAGCGCCTGGTGTTCCTGAGCACGCTCTACGCCTCCGGGCTCTCGTCGGGCCCGGTCGAGGAGGCGCCGCTCCCGGAGCCGCTCTTCGTCAACGAGTACGAGCGCTCCAAGTGGGCGGCGGAAACGGAGCTCATCTCCAGGCATCCGGATCTGCCCTGGGTCGTGCTGCGCGTGGCCACCGCGATCGCGGACAACGACGCCGGCGAGATCCGCCAGCACAACGCCGTTCACAACACCCTGCAGCTTCTCTACTACGGCTTCATCTCGACGCTCCCCGGGGCGCCCGGAACGCCCGTGTACCTCGTCACCGGGGATCTCGCCGTCGAGGCGGCCCTGGCGGCGCTCGACCGGGGACGGGCCGGAACCATCTGCCACGTGGCGCACCGCCGCGACCAGTCGCTGCGGCTCGGAGAGCTCGTCGACGTGGCCTTCTCGGCCTTCGAAGAGGACCCGCAGTTTCGCCGCAAGCGCGTTCCGAAGCCGCTGTTCGTCGACCAGGGGTCGTTCGAGCTCCTGAGGAAGGCGCTGTCGGGCTTCGCGGGCGGCGTCGTGAACGAGGCGATCGCCAGCGTGGCGCCGTTTGCGGCCCAGATGTTCGTCGAAAAGGATGTCCGGAACGCCCGCTTCGTCTCTCTGCTCGGCCGGGATCCGGCGACGGACGCCGCGCGCCTGGCGCGGGAGGCGTGCCGGACGCTCCTCCGCACGCGTTTCCGGCTCCCGGCGCCTCCGGCCGCCGCCGCTGCGGGGAAAGGAAGGGATCGGTGAACGAGAACGAGCTCTGGATCCTGAGCTTCTACCGGCGATCCGAGATCAGCGGCGCGCTGTTCTTCGGACGCCTCGCCCAGTCGCTGCGGGCCGGCCCGATCCAGCGCGACCTGACGAAGCACTTTTCCGACGAGTCGATGCACGCGTGGTACTGGACGAGCTGCATCGAGAAGCTCTCCGCGCAACCCATCCGGATCGATCACTCCTACCAGGATCAGTACCTGGACGCGGCGGGCCTGCCCGCGAACATCATGGAGATCCTGGCGATCACGCACGTGTTCGAAAAGCGCGTGATCGGCCAATACGCCCTGCACCGCCAGCTCCCCGGACTCGCCCCCGAGATCGAGGAGACCCTCGGGCGGATCATGCAGGACGAGAAGTGGCATGTGCAGTGGGTCAAGGAGGCGCTGACCGCGCTCGAGCCCGAATACGGGGCGCAGCACGTCGCGGACACCCTGGAGCGTTACGCGAAAGCCGACCGCGAGGTGTACGCGAAGACGGTCGACGAGCACGCCGAGCGGTTCGAGGCGCTGCTCGCTCTGCGCCGCGAAAGAGGAGGCGCGCGATGATCGACGGCGAGGAGGTCCGGGCCAGGATCTCCGCCTTTCTGCGTCTCTCTCCCGGCGCCGCGAAGGACGACGCCGCCCTGTCGGACCTCGTGGCCGAGTCCTTCGTCCTGGTCCAGCTCGTGATCGAGCTTCAGGAAGACTTCGGGGTCAGGCTCACGGGTGAAGACCTCCGGGAGGTCCGCACCGTCGGCGAGCTGATCGGGAAGATCCTCGGCGCGCCCGGGGCCTGACGCCTCTCTCGCGTGCGAGCGCCGCCGCCGCGCGGCGTCAGCAGAGCGCCCGCTTAGGGATGCCCCGTCCCGGAGATCCACTCACGGACGCGGCGCTCCAGGTAGGGAAAGAACGGGTTGCACGTCAGCCGCATGAGCTGCTCCATCGGCACGATCAGGCCGGAGCGCTCCCCGCGCGGCGCGAGCGTCCCGAGGCGCACGCCGAAGAACTCGCCCGGATCGGGGCGGGATCCATAGAGGGGATCGTCCGGCGCGAAGGGCAGCGCGATGTGCGAAAGCGAAAAGGTCTGCGGAGGCCACGCGAGGCCGAGCGCCTCGGTTCCGGACTCGGTCTCTCCCGCGCGGGTCGTGCGCGCGACCACCTGCGCGGTGTCGGGGCTCGCGTTCGTGACGACGGTGAAGGCGAAGCGCCGGGAGCGGCGCGGGAGAAGCCGGGGGAGCGCTTCCTCCGAGCCCGCCGGCTGAAGCGTCGAGAGCGTCGCGTCCCGGTTGCGGTCGAAGAGGACGAGCTCGCTGCCGCCGGCGGGAAGGCGGTCGAACAGCGTGTGGACAACGGCCGCGGTGGAGACGGTCGAGTCGACGAGCGACTGGAACGCGAGCACCGGCGCGAGCCGCCGGATCTCGCCCGACACCGCCGCTTTCTCGAGATCGCGTTCGACCGATCGGGTCAGCCGGAAGGTCTGGTACCCCGCGTTCGCCGGAAAGGAGTTGTACTTGAACGGGTTGTACTCGGGCAGCACGTCCGTCCAGCGCGACTTCTCGAAGAACGCGAACGCGCCCGGGACACCGGCGGCTTTCCCGAGCCCGGCGAGCCGCGTCACTCCGATCATCGGGGAAAGAATCAGGAGACGATCCGGCCGCGGCAGCGCCGGGTCCGCGAGGGCGTCGAGCGCATACCGCATCGTGAGCGCGCCGCCACTCGAATACCCGACGACGTGGAACGGCTGCCCCGGCCCGATCCGGCCGCGGACGTGGCGCGCCGCCATTCGGACGGCCGCCGCCCAGTCCTCCCAGTCGATTCGCGCGAGCGCTCCCGGGACGGTCCCGTGTCCGGGCATTCGCGGGCAGAGGGCGTAGAACCCGCTCTCCTGGTAGATCCGCGCGAGCCGCCGCAGGCTGTACGGCGAGTCAGTGAGGCCGTGGATCAGAAGGACGCCGCCGCGGATTTTTCCGGGAGCGAGCTCGAACGTGCGGTTCCAGTTCGTTTCGAAGTGAGAAGGGTGGAGCGGGCTCCCCTCGAAATACCGGTTGGCGCGCGTCCGGTCTTCCGGCCGGAGCCGGCCCTCGAACTCGCGGCGCACCTCGGCGAAGGTCGCCTCTTCGCGCCGGAGGTAATCCGCCAGGGTGAAATCCGCGGTCAGGTCGCCAGCGGTGACTTCCGAAGCCGGCGCGAACCGGTGCCACGCCCGGAGGTCCGGGAGGCGGCGCGAATCGAACGCGCGCAGCAGGACGACGGTCCCGGAGACGAGCGCGGTGGAGAAGACGCACCGCCGCAGCCATTTGATCGTGCGCGTCATTGAGCCGCGGCGGTGCAGTTGAGCGTTGAGGGTTGAGCGTTGAGCGTTCCAAGGCCGGCAGTCACGAGGGGTTTCTCTCCGTCATTCTTCGTTTCCCGTCTACGGTTTCTCGATCTAGTTGACCGCGGAGTACCGCGG